>NZ_NTZO01000147.1 GCF_002559405.1 Bacillus sp. AFS001701
ATTATAATCCTCTCATTTAACTGAATTTTCATATTTTTTTATAAAGAAAAATATAAAAAAGTTTAATAATAAAAAAGAAGATACGAATGTATCTCCTCCTTATGACTTTATATACTCTTAATAACAATATAATGAGTTTCCGGCCTTGCACTTAATCTAAGTGGTATAGTCGTCGTTCCATATCCATTACTTATTATTTGAGTTATTCCCTCATACACATGCGTTTTACCTTTTTCATAAGGACCATATCCGAAAATCCTTATTTGGCCTCCATGTGTATGACCACTTAAAACAAGAGATACTCCTTTTTCTTTCTTTAGTAACTTTAAGACTCTTGGATTATGACTAACTAAAAGCTTAAATGAATTTTGATTAACACCTTGAAATACAAGGTCAAGATCCACATTCCCAGTTTTCAAATCATCTACTCCAATTAATGCCCATTTTTTTTGTAAATGATTAATCGTGTCAGATGAATTTTTCAATACAACTACATCCCATTTATTAAATATAGTCTCTAGATTCTTTTTTTCAATTTCAATATCATTATTTCCCCAAACAAAGTAGACCTTTCCAAGACTACTTAGTTTTTGAATATTTTGTTCGATTCTTTTTAGAGGTACTCCTTTTTCTAAAAGATCACCACCAATTATGACAAGATCAACTTGATTAGACATTTTATTTATAATAGAAGAACTAATTTTTCTTCTATGAATATCTGAAATAAAAAATAGTCTAATTGGTTTTTCAAGCGGATTATTTGAAAAAGAAAATTCATGTTTTCTTACTATATTTAGATGAGCCTCTATGAACATATAAAATAACATCAGAAAACCTAGTATTATACAAATGATAAAATAAAACATACAGGCCTCCATTTCCAGCATTAAAAGAATTACCTACTCGCTGAGCTTTTCTAAAAAGGACTACTATTTTCGGTTTCTAAGCGATAAATTCACGCATTAGCCGTCGAGCATTTAAACTCTTTTCAACTAATTGATCATCCCACGCCAAATACCTCTCACCACTTATTATTTTTTCCTTCTCGCTCACAACATCTCCTTTAAAATCATTTTCCAACCATCTTTTCCGGCTTTTCCTGTCTTTTTCATGTTAAAGTATTATAAAAATAATCAAAAAATTGTTAGGAGGTATCTGATTGGATTTAACGATTTATTTGTCTTTTATAGGAGTGTCCTTATTATTAATAATAGCACCTGGACCTGATAATTTTTTTGTTATGGCTCAAAGCATTTCATATGGTAAAAAAGAAGGAATTGCAACCGCATGTGGCCTTTGTTCAGGAGTTACAATCCATACACTTGCTGCTTCAATTGGTTTATCAGCCATCCTATATAAATCAGATGTCGCTTTTTCCTTTTTAAAATACTTAGGTGCTTTTTATTTATTATACTTAGCTTACCAAGCATTTCGTTCGAGTAATGAAGTTGGCTCATTCACGAGACCTAAAAAACAAACATTACCAGCCTTATATCGTCGCGGATTTTTAATGAATGTATTGAATCCAAAAGTTTCGTTATTCTTCCTAGCGTTTTTACCTCAATTTGTTGACAAAAGCGGAATGGAAGTTCCTCTACAGATGATCGTTTTAGGTTTAACTTTTATGGTATTAACTCTCAGTGTATTTTCAATTATAGCTGTTTTTGCAGGCAGCTTAGGTGAAAAATTGTTACAAAATGAGAAATCATCTAAATTTGTCAATCTAGCACAAGGCATTATATTTACTGGGCTTGGATTAAAGATATTCTTTATGGATCGATAAAATTGTGATTTTTAAATAATCGTGAACAGAAAAATGAAAAATGAGTACTGTGAGTAGTACTCATTTTCTTTTTTGGTGAAGTAAATGTTTTAAGTTTTTTTATTGGATTTCGTTATTTTTTAATTGAATCACTATCTATTGTATCGTTACCTTATGAATTTAGTAGGTTTCACTCTATTTATTCAAGTTAAGTAAGCCCTTATTTGCAGTTTGGGATTTTTTAATTGCGCCCTGGCTGATTTATTTGCACTTTCTTAAATTTAATTGCAGATTCGTATTTATATTTGCCCCTCATCAAACTCGTGTTTTTTCAGCTCAATATTTTTATAATATCTTCAACTCTCCAGCTTTAATCATATTTGCTTGTTTTAAGAATAAGTACACAATATATGAAACGATCCCAGGTACTAATACGTATGTAACAATCATCGGTATAATAACTGCACTTCCATAAGTGGCTAATAAATTCATTGGGGCAACAAATGCACATAACCCTAAGCCTGCGATTTCTTTTGGCGCTTCAATATGAAATAGGAATGCAGAAACCGGTCCTGCCACGGCACTTGCAACTATGGTTGGTATAAGTATCCTAATATTTCTAGTTACATTGGGCAACTGTAATTTTGGCGTGATAATTAATAAACCAAGAATACTTCCTGGATCATTCTCCCGTGCTGAGATAACCGCTAAACCAACAAATTGTGCTGCACATCCTGCTAAGGCAGCCCCGCCAGCAAGTCCATCTAAATTCAATGCAATTGCTAATGCAGCAGAGGAAGCAGGCGAAACAATTAAAATCCCCCAAACGACTGCTAATACAATTGAAGCAATAATTGGTGAACCTTCTGTTGAACCTTTAATAAAATTCCCAACCGCTATTAAGATTGGAGAAATCCATTTTGATAAATATAATCCAATTAAACCTGAAATTAAGATAGCAAATAAAGGCACAACCATTAAATCAAGTTTTGTTTTACCTTGAACAGCTTTTCCAATCAGGATTGCAACTAAAGCTGATAGTAATGCTCCGACTGGTTCACCCATTTTAATGGTCATTGCCGTATCTACCATTAATAACGCTCCGGAACCGATTATTGCAGCCGCCATTGCAGAAAAAATGATTAATGTACTCGATCCTAATAAAACGGCTATACCTGCACCAATGGCTGGTGCCATTAATAACTTAGTTGATAATCCGATCGTCATTAAAGATTCAAAATGAAAAATTTTTCCAATACTTTCAAGTAAAGAACCAATACCGATCATGACAAAAACAGCATGTGCTATACCTTCTGAAGCTCTAAATACCTTACTTTTTTCTTGCGTACTCATATCATACCTACCTTTTTTTAGTAACTACTTCTAGTATTTGCATAATGAATAGAAAATTATTAATAAATAGAAGCACAAAAAAGCGTCCAAAGAAATTGGACGCTTTCAATAGGGAAATTATACCATATTCGTTGTAATGCTTAAACACTCTTCCGCTTTCATTATTTGTTTCCAAACTTCATTTGTAGAAGTTCCACCTTCACTAATTCTTGCTTCCATTACCGTTTTTGGATTTAATGTATGATAAATATCTTCTTCAAACACTTCATTAATCATCTTAAATTCCTCAAGATTTAATTCCCCAAGAAATTTATGATTCTCTATAGCATATAGAACCGTTTTTCCAACGATTTCATGAGCTTGTCGAAATGGTATATTTTTTCGAACTAAGTAATCAGCAAGGTCAGTAGCGTTTGAATAATCATTTTTAACAGCTTCATACATACGATTTTCGTTTACTTTCATTGTATCGATAATTCCTGAAAGTAATTGCAGTGCTCCTACAACGGTATAAACAGTATCAAACATACCTTCTTTATCTTCTTGCATGTCCTTGTTATATGCTAAAGGTAGTCCTTTTAGAACTGTTAATAACCCGATTAAGCTGCCATATACTCTCCCTGTTTTACCTCGAAGTAATTCTGGAACATCTGGATTTTTTTTCTGCGGCATAATACTAGAGCCGGTACAAAATGCATCGTCTAATTCAATAAACTGAAATTCTTGACTAGACCAAATGACAAATTCCTCTGATAGTCTAGAAATATGTGTCATTAGTAATGACGAATCTGAAAGGAACTCTACGATAAAATCACGGTCGCTTACTGCATCTAAACTATTATGATAAATATCGCTAAAACCAAGTAATTCAGCTGTGCGTTGACGGTTAATTGGGAATGTAGTTCCAGCTAATGCACCTGCACCTAATGGTGAAATATCCACTCGTTTTAAACTATCTTTGAATCGGCTTTTGTCACGCTCAAGCATCCAAAAATACGCAAGTAAATGATGTGCAAATGATACAGGCTGTGCTCTTTGTAAGTGCGTATACCCAGGCATAATAGTATTTACATGTTTTTTTGCTTGCATAACGATTTTATTTTGAACTTCTTCAATGAAATCAATAATAGAGGACGTATTATTTTTTAAAAAAAGATGCATATCCGTTGCTACTTGATCATTTCGACTACGCCCTGTATGTAGTTTTCCTCCTACAGGACCGATTTCTTCAATTAATAAGCTTTCGATATTCATATGAATATCTTCATTTTCAATATTAAATTGAACCTCATTTTTCTCAATTTTTTTTAATATTTTATTTAAACCTTCTATTATAAGTTCAGCTTCATTGATTTCAATTATGCCACATTCTCCAAGCATCGTTGCATGTGCGATACTACCCGCTATATCTTCTTTAGCCATTATTTGATCAAATTCAATTGATGCCGTAAATTCTTCTACTAATTGGTTTGTCTCCTTCGTAAAACGTCCGCCCCAAAGTTTTGACATAACTGCCTCCTTAATCCACTCTATATTTTATTTACTTAAAACTGTATTTTTCTGTGTAACTTCGCTATATACCTTTGTTGGTAATCCCCAAAGTTTAATAAAGCCTACCGCTGCATTATGATCAAATAAATCACCCTTTGAATAAGTTGCAAGCTCTTCATTGTATAGACTAGTTTCCGATTTTCTACCGACTACTGTATGTGTGCCTTTAAATAACTTCACACGAACAATACCACTTACTGTTTCTTGCGTTGTATTGACAAACGCATCTAAGGCACCCATTAAAGGTGAATACCATAATCCATCGTAAAGCATTTTTGAAAATTGTTGTTCAATACTTACCTTAAAATTTGTTACCTCACGAGGCAATGTAAGGAACTCTAATTCTTTATGAGCATTGATTAGGATTAGCGCTGCTGGATTTTCATATACTTCACGTGATTTTATGCCTACTAATCTATTTTCAATATGGTCGATTCTTCCAACACCGTGCTTTCCACCAATACCATTTAATTGTTCAATTAATTGAACTAGTTCAATAGGCTGGCCATTCAAACTTACAGGTACACCTTTTGAAAATTCAATTTCAATATATTCAGGAACATCAGGAGTATTTTCAATTGCATTCGTCCAATCAAAAGCTTCTTCCGGTGCTTCATTCCATGGATTCTCTAATACACCTGCTTCACAAGCTCTTCCCCAAATATTGGCATCAATTGAAAATGGATTATCTAGATCGACCGGAATTGGAACACCATTTTCATGTGCGTACTGAATTTCCTCATCACGTGTCATGCCCCATTCACGAACAGGTGCCACTACTTTAAGATTCGGATTCAAGGCCATTACTGAAACTTCAAAACGAACTTGATCGTTTCCTTTACCAGTACAACCATGTGCAACTGCAACTGCACCTTCTTGCTTTGCTACATCAACTAATAATTTTGCGATTAAAGGTCTTGAAAGAGCAGATGATAGTGGATACTTTCCTTCATATAATGCATTCGCTTTTAGAGCCGGGACAATATATTCATTTGCAAATAAGTCCTTTACATTGATCATATATGACTTAATTGCTCCTAAATTTAACGCCTTTTGACGAACAGCTTCAACATCTTTTCCTTCACCTAGATCAAGACAAAGTGCAATCACATCGTAGTTATATTTTTCCTGTAACCATTTAATACAAACTGATGTATCTAAACCACCTGAATATGCTAAAACAATTTTTTCATTTCCCATGTTATTACCCCCGATTAGATTTTTAGAATAGATTTTTAGAATTATAAATTACCCATTAATGCAACTAAGATCGCTTTTTGAGCGTGAAGTCGATTTTCCGCTTCATCAAATACTACCGAATGCTTACCATCGATTACTGAAGCTGTTACTTCTTCCCCTCTGTGTGCAGGTAAGCAGTGCATGAATAAATAATCATCTTTTGCGTTTTCTAATAAGTGATCATTTACTTGATACGGGCTAAAATCTTTTAAGCGGATTTCAGCTTCTTCCTCTTGCCCCATACTGGTCCAAACATCCGTTATTACAACATCAGCTCTACTTACACCATCTACAGGATTATTCACTACTTCAATAACACTTCCAGTTGTTTTTGCAACATGCTTCATCGATTGAAGTACTACTTTATTCGGTTCATACCCAACGGGACATGCAATTGTTAAATAAACACCAAGCTTAGCTGCACCTTCAATTAAAGAATGACAAATGTTATTATTTCCATCTCCTACATAAGCAATCTTCAAACCTTTTAATCTACCTTTATGCTCAAGAATTGTTAAGAAATCAGCCATGATTTGAGCAGGGTGGTGTAGATTTGTTAAACCATTAATAACTGGAATTGATGAGTGTTCAGCAAACTCAGTCAACATTTCATGAGTATTTGCTCGAATCATGACCCCATCTACATAACGAGAAAATACTTTCGATGTATCATGAACAGTTTCACCTCTACCAAGTTGTAAATCTTTACTACTCATAAAGATTGCATGACCACCTAATTGCATCATGGCAATTTCAAATGAAAGTCTCGTTCTAGTAGAATTCTTTTCAAAAATCATCCCTAACACTTTGTTTTTTAAATAAGGGTGTGCCTCTCCCGCCTTTTGCATATTTTTCATCTCTAAAGATTTTTCTAGTAAGAATAATAATTCACTTGATGAAAACTCACTTATCGAAAGAAAATTTTTCCCTTTAAAATCCGACCATTTTACAGAGCTAAAATTTCCTTTTGTAACATTCCCTTTTGTCTTTTGAATATAACCATTTTTCTTTACATGATTTTCTTTCAATACTTTGCTCATAAATCCATCCCCTTTTTTTAGAAGCTTTAGATTCTTATATAATGAATGATTATACACAAATATAAATAATTATACAATCAGTTTTTTAATTTTTTCTGGTAATTTTTTTTGAATAATTCTAACGCATCCACCAAAACCCTTATAAATACTCGTTTTACACTAATAAACAAGATAAAAAAAAGGGGGAAAATAAAAAAAGATGAACTAACCAATCATATATAATGATCGGTTAATCCACCTTTTTAAATATTTATTCATTTACCAAGAAAAGACTTTAACATCCAAAGCATCTTTTCAATTTCAGCAATCTTACCTAGAAATAAGTCCGCTGTTTCTTGATCATCACTTTCTTCTGCAATTGAGATTACATCACGCGATTCTTGTACAACTTTTTCATAGTCTTTAATCAGATCAGATACCATTTCTTCTGCAGAAAACGTATGATTACCTTCTTTAATCGTAGCCGTTTCTAAGTATTCACGCAGTGTAGCAATTGGTTTTGCACCAATTGTTAAAATACGTTCTCCTAAATCGTCTACCATTACTTTTGCATCGTCATAATACAATTCAAATTTTTCATGTAGAGTAAAGAAATTCGGTCCTTTTACATACCAATGATAATTATGTAATTTTACATATAACACATTCCAATTCGCCAATTGTTGATTTAAAAGACTTTCTAAATTTGCCAACTTCATTCACACTCCAATTTCTTTGTTAACATACAAAGAAATTTTTCCCAAAAAGTGTGAAGTCTATTCTATTTTTCCCATGAATGTTCAATTGTAGTTCGAAATAGTTTGTTTAAGTTCTCAGTATTCACCTTGTTTGATTCAGTAATTCCCTTAACATACTCTTCAAAAAACTGAATTTGATTTTCAATAAAATCATTTAATACTTTTTTTCTAGGCTCTAAATCTAATTCTTCACCTTGTTTTTTTCGGGTTAATAACTTGTCTACTTCTTCTAAAAGTTCCTGTTCTAACCCTTCCATCTCTAAAAGTTCATCAAACAAAATTGGAGGAATTTCATTGTATTTTTGGATCCATTTACAAGCTAAAATTGGTCTTAATACATAAAAATACTTTTTAATCTTAACTTCTTCACCTTGCAAATAATCACGGTAATTCCCTTTGGCCATATGGAGATAATGATAAATACACGCCTTTTTAGAAAGAATTTCATTACCAATTTTTCTTAATTCTACTGAAATCGTTAAATCATCATGATAAACAATTGGAGACCTTAACCATTCTAATAAGGCCGGGTTTGACTTTGCGAAAAGATTAAGTGCCTTTTTTATGTCCCACCCACTAAAGTCGAGTAAATCATTGATTGGGTATTCAATTACATCACGTTTTTGGTCAATGCTTAAATACCAATCTTTGCGATGCACATAAACAAAACGTACATCATAATCACTGTCTTTAGATGGAAATCCCCACGCTCTACTACCGGACTCAACTGCAAATAGTATTTTTACATCTTGTTCGGCTTCTATTTGTTTTAGTTTTTCTGATATTATTTCCTTCATATTTATCCTCTTACCCCCGTCATTAAATGCTTCAGTATAAATAGTATTATAAATATTATGGAATCTACATAGAAATATACTTTCATTTTTTAGATTCCTAACACCTAGATATGTGATCCTCTTTCTATCTTTAGGAAGTTTTATTTTGTAAATCGAGGATTGAAAAAAGAAAAAAAACAGTCATTAATGACTGCCCTTTAAAAACTCTCTTAGCCTATCTGATAACTCATCCATATTTTGAATTCCTTCTTTAACTGTTTGAACGACCATATCAAAATTTGGTTCTTTCATTTGCAATTCTTCATATAACCAATCATATAGATTTCCAGCGTCGGAACATAATTGATTTAAACATTCCTTTTTGTTAGAAGGAAAAACTAAATCTTCTAAAGTTAGTTCTCTTTTTTCTTTTGCTATTTCACTTCCCATTATCTGTCTTCTTTTCAAATTTTCATTGCCTAATTCTTCTACTCTATCCCACAATTCTTCACTCATTCGATCACCTCATATTCTCACTGTAAAGTAGTTTCCATTTCTTTAGCAATTGTATTTATTCCTAGATACTTACCTTTTCTTACATCAAGCATAGTATCTCCAATTACATAAAAAAATGAATGAAATTTTCCAGCTAAGATTTATACCTCTGTCTTCAGCTATTATTAAGATTGATTTCGATGATTCTCCAATTGTTCATTAATGCCTAATCCATCTTCTACTCTTAATAGTCGGAGATAAAATTAATCCATATGGCATTTGCCCATTTAACTCCTTGCATATATTATGAGAGAAAATACAGAGAATTAATCTAGATTCCTTAATAATATTGAATAATCGATAGGATGGTGCCCTACTAAGTGGAAAACTTTATTTATGTATTAAAACCAGTTCGATCAACTTTTTTACATGATTCAACGGAAGAAGAACGAAATATTGTATCAGAGCATTTCCATTATCTACAAAACTTAAATAAAGAAAAGACTGTATCTTTAGCAGGAAGAACCGAACAAGCTGAATTTGGTATTGTCATCTTAAAAACAGAAAGCTTACAGCACGCAACAGAAATCATGCAAAATGATCCGGCTGTTAAAAAGAATGTAATGACTGCTGAATTTTATCCATTTTTAATTGCTTTAAATTAAATTCAAAAAGTGCATCAAAATTGCTATTACAAGCCATTCTCGATGCACTTTTTATTGTTAATTACTTAAAATTAAAAAATATATTTTCTAATTCTTTTAACGTAGTAGCTTTCTTAGCTACTTCAGACTTTTCTTGATAGAAACTAATATTACTAAAACGATGTAGTAATAAATAAGTCATTAATTCTTTTTGTAAGCCCTCGTTTAATTCGTTTTTCGTATAGCCATAGCTCTCAAGAAAAATTTTATTTAGTCCATCAAATGGATAAAACATAAACGCTATTGGCCCAAGTAAATCATATTTTGAGTTTCCTACAAAGCAATCAGCAAAATCAATTAAACCAGTAAACCTCCAAATGCCATTAACTTTATTCATGATTAAATTAAATGGTGTGTATTCTCCAGTTAATAACACGATTTGTTCTTTTCCTTGCAATGTTTTATCTTCTATATAGTTTGTTAATTGGGTAAATAATTCATCATTTAATCCGTTATTCTTATGATGGTTTTCAACTTGCTCTATTTGATTCGTAATAAATTGCTTCCAATAATTATCATCATCTTCTTTTGTTGAGATTGTTGCATCATGGATTTCTCTTATTATTTTTCCTAAATCAAACGCAATTTGCTTTTTCTCCTCAAAAGTCAGTTCATCAAAGACATCAATTAAAAGAGTCCCTTTTAGTTCACTCATTACTAAATAGCTCCAGCCTTCAAATTGACCAGTTGAAATTAATTTAGGAACATCTACAGATAGAGTACGGCCGTTTAAAAACTCTAGAACCTGTTTCTCTTTTGTGAACTCGTCATTCACATAAGAAGGATATAATTTAATGACAATTTCACCATCTATACTAAAAACAATATTTCCACCGTACGAAAATCGAGTAAGCTTCTCATAATCGATCTTTTCTAACTCACAAATTTTACGGATTTTACCTTCCCAAAAACAATTTTTCTCGCGCATTATTCTATATTTATCTTTTGTTATTTTATAAAGATAGGTCATCCATTCTACCTCAATTATTAAATTATTTTTTTACTAATTTTCCTACTAAGCAGAAAGATTTTGATTTAATACCGCTCTTTTTTTAATATTAAGTACAAATAAAGTAGCGACTAAACAAAAGATACCTGCTGCAATAAAGATTGATTGGTAGGCATTTAACCAAGAATAAACCAAACCTCCACCATATGCTGCGGCTCCGGCACCTAATTGATGGGCAGTATAAATCCATCCATAGATTACCCCTACCTTCTCTTTACCAAAATGATCTGTCGCTAGTTTAATAGTTGGCGGAACTGTAGCAATCCAATCCATCCCATAGAAAATAGCAAAAGCACTTAAATAAATGATTGAATTAGTGGATAAAGCAAAAGGTAGAATAAGTAGTGATAAGCCTCTTAAACCATAATACCAAAATAACAGCCAACGATTATCAAAGCGATCAGAAATATATCCGGATAAAGTCGTTCCGATAATATTAAATATTCCCATGAATGCTAAAATACTAGCAGCCGTCACTTCTTTATATCCATAATCGATACAAAGTGAGATAAAATGAGTACCGATCAAACCACTAGTTGAAAAGCCACAAACGAAGAAACTTGCCGCTAATAACCAAAAAACTTTCGATTTAGCACCTAATTTTAACCCATCAAAAGCTGCCTTCACTGGATTCACATTGTTCGCTTGCTTCTTATTGCTTTTTTCAGCCCCTAAAGGTAAAACTCCAACATCTGCTGGATCATTCTTCATAAAAATCCAAAGTAATACATAAATGAATACACCAAAAGAAAAAATGGTTAAAACGGCATTTCTCCAAGAATAATTTTCAACGATATATGCCATAAGCGGCAAGAAAACAAGTTGACCGGCAGCTGAACTAGAGGTTAAAAGACCTAGCGCTAAACCACGCTTTTTTTCAAACCATGTTGTTGCAACGTACGCATTTAACACCGTCAAAAATGCCCCCGCACTTAAACCAATAATGATTCCCCAAATGATAAATAAATGCCAAATTCGTGTCATAATTGTTGTTAGTAAAATAGCAGCTAATAATGTTCCCATCCCTACTAACAATACTTTTCGTACACTAAACTTTTGATATAAGCCAGCAATAAATGGACCAGAGAATCCAACAAGAGTTATACAAATCGCAAACGCACCAGAAATTGACGCTCTACTCCAACCAAATTCCTTTTCAAAAGGAATCATCATCACTCCAGACATCGTATTTGTTACTGCAGCAATAATGACGGATAAGAAAGTAACAATTAAAATAATCCAAGCATAATGTATTTTTCCGCTCTTCAATCAAACTCCTCCTTCATTATTAGACCATTATCATTCTCTCATTTAATAACATTTTTTTAAGTTGATCTACACTATTAACAATTGCATTCGCTCCTGCATTCGTTAATTCAAATTCACTTCCGTATCCGTAAGTTACTCCAATCGAGTCAATTTTAGCGTTTTTTGCACCAATTATATCGTGAAATCGATCCCCAATCATTACCGAATCTTCCTTAAAAAGATCATTATTCTTTTCAAAAATATACTCAATTATCTCGCCTTTATCGATTCTTGTGCCGTCTAATTCACTTCCAACAATTTGAATAAAAAACTCATCAAGTTGGAAATGAATCAATATTTCCCTTGCGAAAATAGTAGGTTTTGAAGTTGCTACAAATAATCTTTTTTTCTCTTTTTGCAAATCTCTTAGAAGTTCACGTATCCCATCATATACATTATTTTCAATCATACCACTCTGCGAAAAGTATTCGCGATAAAAACGAACTGCATTTAATAATTCTTTTTCATTTAATTGACAAATTTCAAAAAAAGATTGCTGAATCGGTGGTCCAATAAATTTTAATAGCTCTGATTCTAATGGAATAGCTTTTTTCATTTTCTGTAATGCATACTTTACCGAGTTCAAAATCCCTACTTTTGGATCTGTCAATGTACCATCTAAATCAAACAAGATTGTATTATAAGTCATTATTTTCTTCCTCCATCATTATTTTTCACCACAAAAAAGCGTTAGCATTTTTAGCTAACGCAAATGATTCATTTAAATTTTCCATTCTTTTTTCAACATACTATAAACAGCTATATCATAATACTTTTCTCTAATTTGCTGTGCTTCTCTTTGGACACCTTCTTGTTTAAAATGTAAACGTTCAGGAATTCCCCTACTCTTCCCATTTTCAACAGCTGCTCTAATCACAACACGATTAAGATTAAGCTCATCATAACAATATGAAACTAAACCTTCTACAGCACGAGTCATTATTCCCTTACCTTGTACATGTTCACTTAACCAATAGCCTATTTCAGTTGTTTGATTCGACCAGTCTATATAATGTAATCCTAGCATACCTACTAGTTCATTTTTATAAAAGATGCCCGCTTCAAAACCATTATTATCTGCAAATTTTTGTAGCCACATAGGTATGATCGATTTTTGATAATCCTCGATCAATGGAATATTTTCAGCCCAAATCAACCATTCTTTTAAGGAGTTTTGGTTTCCCTTCAGTGCCTCTACTAATGTTGCTGCATATTTCGGTGTTAATAAATTGATTGATAAATCCTCACTAATTTGAACTTTAAACATGTCCATCCTCCTTTTTTTACTAAGACATTATTCCTAATTAGCTAATTACATTTCTTCAGATTTAGGAGAAGTCTGGTAACCAAATCTAATTTCTACTTTTATATTAATCTACTTTAATTCTCTATTAACTGCTCTAAATCCTCTCACTTTCAAAAAAATTTCCACCTACAATGTTAATCCATTGCTGACCGACATAAAATCTACATTTTATTTGTTGTTTTTTAATATATTTTAGGAACAAGTTTCACAATCACTTGCCTAATCACTAGTTACATAGTATATTTTTTCACAAGGAATATTAAAAACTTCTAATTATTTCTTAAAAATAATAAATATCAAACATGAGGTACTTTCATGCAAAACTGGATTATTGAAACAATGGATACATTTGGCTATTTAGGTATCTTTTTATTAATTGCATTAGAAAACATATTTCCTCCAATTCCTTCCGAAGTAATTTTAACGTTTGGTGGGTTCATGACGACAGAATCTTCACTATCAAAAATAGGTGTTATTTTCTTTTCAACTTTAGGATCAGTAATTGGAGCAATCATACTTTTTTGGATTGGTACTTTACTAGATATAAAAACGTTAGAAAAAATCGTAGAACGCTGGGGGCATTTTTTACGTTTAACTAAAAAGGATGTCCATAAAGCGGACGAATGGTTTTCAAAATACGGTGTTTGGACTGTCTTTTTCTGTAGACTGATTCCATTAATACGTAGTTTAATTTCAATACCAGCTGGAATGGCTCGAATGAATTTTTGGATCTTTTTGTTATTTACAACTTTAGGCTCACTAATATGGAATACAATTTTAGTTTTAGTTGGTGCGTCAGTCGGTGCATCCTGGGAAAAGATTGTTGAGTATATGGATGTGTACTCGAATATTATTTATGGAATTTTAGCAATTGGATTGGTCATTTTTATCTTCCTTTTTATCAAAAAAAGAAAACGTTCTGCCTAAATAAGAAGAAAAAACTCAGACTAATTTCGTTTAGACTGAGTTTTTTAGCTTTATTTATATCTGAGTACTCTCATCGAATTGAATACTGCCAATACAGTAACTCCAACATCTGAAATTACTGCTTCCCACATTGTAGCTATTCCGATTACACCTAGTAATAAGAAAAATCCTTTCACTGCTAAAGCAAAAAAGATGTTTTGCCATACTATTTGTCTTGTACGTTTAGCGATTTTAATGGCATCTACAATTTTTGAAGGTTCATCCGACATTAAAACAACATCAGCAGCTTCGATCGCTGCATCGGAACCAATTCCTCCCATTGCAATACCTATATCTGCTTGTGCTAAAACTGGTGCATCATTAATACCGTCCCCTACAAAAGCAATTTTTTCTTTCGATGATTTTATTTTTTCAATCAATTCAAGCTTCTCTACTTTTTGATGTGGAAGAAGCTCTGAATATATATCATCTATTGCTAATTCCTTACCAATACTTTTCGCAACTGTGTTAGAATCACCGGTTAACATGATCGTCTTTTTAATTCCAACTTTTTTAAGCTCAAGTATTGCTTTTTTCGCATCATTTTTTAGTTGATCTGCAATGACAATTGATCCTATATAATGATTATTTTTTGCTAAATACACTGTTGTGCCTACTTCTCTAGTTGGTTCATATAAAATTGAATGACTTTCCATTAGTCTTGAATTCCCTACTAACAGAGCATCTCCATTAATCGTAACGCTAATTCCATGTCCGGCAATTTCAGTATAGTTAGATAGCTTTGCTTCGACAATATCTTTACCATACTTTTGACGAATTGATAATGCGATCGGGTGAGTAGAATAAAACTCTCCATAAGCAGCTAATTCCAATAACTCCTCTTTCGAATGACCACGTGTAGGCATAATCGAACTTACTTGGAACTGTCCTTTCGTCAACGTTCCAGTTTTATCAAATACAATATATTTCAAATCATTTAATGCTTCTAAATAATTACTTCCTTTTACTAATACTCCCGATTTTGATGCTGCTCCGATTCCTCCAAAAAATCCTAAAGGAATTGAAACAACTAGAGCACAAGGACATGAAATAACTAGGAAAATTAATGCTCGATATACCCAATCATATAGCGTTTCACCTGGAATAATAATTGGTGGGATAATTGCAATAATGGCTGCTGTGATAACAACAATAGGTGTATAAACCTTAGCAAATTTTGTAATAAAATTTTCAGTTGGAGCCTTCTTATTAGTTGCGTTTTGAACAAGTTCTAATATTTTTGATACTGTCGATTCATTAAATTCCTTCGTGACTTCAATTTCGAGTAAACCTTGAACATTTATAAATCCACTTAATACTTCATCGCCCTCAAATATTTCTCTTGGTAATGACTCACCTGTTAATGCAGAAGTATCAACACTTGAAAATCCACTTTTTACAATTCCGTCTAACGGAACCCTTTCCCCAGGTTTAACGATGATCATATCACCAATTTGAATCTTTTCAGGAGATACTTGTTCAGTTTTGTCACCATTTTTTAAATTAGCATAATCGGGACGTATATCCATTAATTTTGAAATCGAATTCCGTGAACGATTTACTGCAATACTTTGGAACAATTCACCTAGCTGATAAAATAGCATTACCGCTACAGCTTCAGGGTATTCTCCAATAATAAATGCTCCAATTGTAGCTACTCCCATTAAAAAATTCTCATCAAATACTTGCCCTCTAAAAATATTTCGAATAGCTTTTAAAACAACGTCAGCACCCGCTATTAAATAGGCAGCTATAAAAATAATCAATTGAAAGATCATAGGTACATTAAGTAATTGAGCTAAAATTAATAAAGCAGTACCGCTCCCTAATTTAACAATAAGTTTTTTTGTTTCAGTATTCATTCCCTGTTGCTTCTCTTGCCCAAGTTTTGAATCCATTTTTGAAACAGGATTAATATGCGGTTCTAATACACGAATCTTATCTTTAGCGCTCTCGATAACTGATTCTTTTTGTTCCTCACTTGTTGTAATTGTCATCGTTAATGTTGCAAAATTTACTGAACATGCATCAACGCCGTCAAGTGTGGAAACTCCTTTTTCAATCTTCATTGCACAATTAACGCAATCAAGACCTTCTAATTTTAATTCACTATTTACTTGCCTTTGCCCCCTTGTCAACAAACTCAACTCCTCTCTTTAAGAAACACCTATATTAATCCTCTAAAATATGTTCTAGTGCTTGATTGAAAATTTGCGTAACATGATCATCTGCTAAAGAATAATAAACTACTTTACCTTCTTTACGATTTTTTACTAAATGCGCCTGTTTTAATACACGTAACTGATGTGAAATAGATGATTGAGTCATTTCTAATAAATAAGCTAGGTCACATACACACATCTCAGATTGACTAAGTGCATGTAATATTCTCGTTCTCGTCTTATCTCCAAGAACTTTAAAAAGATCTGCTACTCCTGTCAGTGTTTCAATATTTAACATGCTTTCTTTTACTGAAAGAATTATATCCTCGTGCATAACCGTTTGTTGACAAGCTTCTTCACAAACTTCGTCAACTTTCTTCTTTTCTTCAATCATAACTGTCCTCCTATGAATATATGAACAATCATTCATATGTTTTCTATCTATATATATTATATGAGTGATTGTTCATATGTGTCAAAATATTATTTGTAAAATTTAAAGGAATATTACATATGATAAAGAAATGATTAGTAATGCATACAAAAGGAGAAAATTTAATGACTCTAATCGGATATCTTTTTTGGGGAATTTGCTTAGTAGCCGTAATATTTACCTTTTTAATCGAAAAAAAATTTGGAACAACTCCTCCTTATAAAACAGAGCATCAAGCATTATTTGAAGAAATTACGAAGATTGATCGAGCTTTAGTGCAGGAATAAATATTAAAAACAAAAAAGTCAGACAGTTACCGGAATTACTCAGTAACTGTCTGACTTTTAATTTTGTCCTATATCCTAACCCTGTTCTTTCGGCATATGGGTATTTGTCGGCTTGGCATATCCTTCTTTGTATTTATTATCAATGACTTTTCGAATTTCTAAAGGCGTTTTTCCTTCTTGCTGTAACTTCGCTGATTCAACTGCAATTTCCATACAGTTGACACATGTAGTAGCATGGCTATCCCACACGATTGAACCATCTTCTTTTACTTCATGAATAAAGCAATCTAAATTACTTTTATGACCTACACTTTCACCACAACCACAATAACACGGAATATTTTTAAGTAAATCAGCATGTTGTGCTGCCACCATATAAATTTGTTGAATCTGTTGTTCTTTAGCGCCTAAAAACTTCGGCAAAGTTTCTTGATTGATTGTTTGTTCTCTAATATCACTTGTTTGAACATGTTCGGCATGATTTTCGTGACTTTTCGTCTTATTCGTTTCAGCTTGTTGGTTACTGCATCCTGTTAACAAAATGGAAACCGTTATAGCAAAAAATACATTATGAATTGTTTTTCGTTTCATCCATTTCCTCCAATAAATACACGTTAATCTTATTTTAATAATTATTGGAGTGGAAAACAAATTCTTTTAACTATGAATAAATAACTGAATCGATCAACATTTGCAATAAACTTGTAAATAAAAAGAAAAACCTAATCAAAAAACCAGCCCATGCAAAACGTCTATAATTTCCCCATCGTTCCTGATTATCACTACGCTTACAAATCCACATTAAAATCCAAAATCCAAGTGGTAAAATTGGTATTTCAATACGGTATTGATTAAAATTCAAATTAATACTAAAGACAAACAAACCGATAAAAATTGCAATAATAGCCTTCCAGACTTCTGGTTTCACATCATTTGTTCTATAGATCCAAAATAGTAAAATGCCAAGAGTAATATAATTTACTAGTGTAATAATGATAGTAGAAACAAAATGATAGTCATCAAAATGGATATCAACGTCCATTAGATTCTCCTTTTAGATAATTTGATGGTTTCTAATAATTATGACGGTCTTTATGATAATATTTAGTTAATTCACCATTTTCATCATTAATTGATTCTAAAATTAAATTAAACCCTTTTTTCTCAAGGATTTTTACTGAATAGATGTTTTTTGCTTCAACGGTAGCTACTATAAAATTTAACTTTCTGATTCCAAAACAATAATCTTCTATTAAACTAGCAATCTCAGAGCCATAACCATTTCCCCATTCTTCTTCAGCTAATCGATAGCCTATTTCAAACTCATCCGCTTCATTTTTAATGACCGCACATGTTCCAATCAATTGATTAGTCTCATTTTTACAAACTGCCATCACTTCAAAATCAGCGTATTTCTCCTTATACATTTGAAGAATCTTATTTAATTCATTTTCAGTTTCTTCTATTGTTTTAGGGCGATTTGTTATATATCTCATTACATTCGCATTAGATTGAAGCTTGTTAAATGCTCTAGGTCGTCCATTTTAAGCTTTCTTAAATATAGTCTATTTGATTTCATAATCATGGTTATCTCCCGTTTCCAGTGTGTAAACAAAATCCTAAAAACTTGATTTTCTGAGTCTGAGTCACCTATTAAATTAGGTGACAAATCAAATTAACAAATACATGTTTTTTTCTTTACTCCAAGCTTTCCCCTAGCTTCGACCTTTTCAATATAATCAGTCGCTAGAGGTACTTTACACGCCGTGTTTCCTACGTCCACGTGGACTTTTCCAATCTTTTGACCAATCATCATTGCTTCAGCTGTAAGAGTTGATACATAACTTCCTACTGCAATTACAAAACCATTCATTGTATAACGAACTCTATTTTTAGAAGTATGTATATTTTTTTCAATATAATTAAGTAATTTACGAACTTCTTCTTTATCAATCTCTTCATCTGGTGCAATTGATAAATAATGACTATAAGTGCTCCATCCACAATTTTCAATTAATTCATCATCTGACTTCAACCATTCTCTAGCTAATTCGATTGCATACTTGGTTTCTGCTGCAACAGCACCTACAATACTTTCAGCGATCATAGACCAGTGAGCTTCTTTCGCCCAATTTTGAAGCTGTTCCTTTGTCATTAACTTTGGATTAATTGATAAACCTGCCAAATACATTGCATCTGAATTTCCTGTATGAAAAAGTGATAATGCTAATTCTTGATCCTTTTTAACATATTTAACAAGCTTTTTCAGATCACCAATTTTAACGCCAAATAAAGGTTCCTTTGCACCATGGCGCAAAAAAGTTTTTTTTGTTTGCTCAGTTCCCATTTCCTCTAATGATTTCATAACTTCTTCTAATGTCATCATCTTCTCCCCCTTAATAAATGTTTGTTCCATAACATCGTTGTCTAAAATGTATCCTATCATACATATCAAGGAAGGAAAGTATATAATGAACTATTTTTTTCTATTCATCATACTATTCAGTTTTACACTCTCATCCTGTTCAAATATTCCGAAAGTGCATGAAGTTCATCAAAATAAATCAACTGTTGCAACTGCAAGAAACGAAGACTGGTCTTACAAAGGAAAAACTGGACCAAATTATTGGAGTTCAATCAATAAAAAATATGCACTATGTTCAAATGGAAAACAGCAATCTCCCATTAATATTGATCAAGCTATAAAAAAATCACTACCTTTAGGTATAAACTATCATAATGATCTTTTTAAAATAGAAAGGTCGCAGTACACGGTAAAATTCAGTCCGGTTAATCACTCCAACTCAATTAATTTAAATGGAACAAACTATACATTACTACAATTTCATTTCCATACTCCAAGTGAGCATACAATAAATGGGAAACAAAGTGATTTAGAGATTCATTTTATAAATGAGAATAAAAATAAATCTATTATTACTATCGGGGTACTTGTTGATAGTGGAAGATTGAATAAAGAATTCCAAAAAATCCTAAATGCAAATCCTATGGATGAAGATCTTGGGGGAAAGATTGTAAAAATAAATTTACAGTCCTTTATTCCGTATACAAGTAAAAAATTTTCGTACACCGGCTCTTTTACAACTCCTCCATGTACTGAAGGGATTAAATGGATAATCTTTAATAAACCTATACAATTTTCTGAAGAACAAATCCACTCTTATCAAAATTATTTCGAACCAAATAGCCGCCCCGTTCAGCCATTAAATGGTAGAGATTTATTTGAATTTTGGTAAACATAACGGGTTTTAATTTACTTCCTCATAAGAGGTTCATGAGGAACTAATAATGCTCAGTTTCGGAATTTAATTCCTCATAACTGGTTCATAAAGATCTATTATTGCTCAATTTCGAAATTTACTTCCTCATAACTGGTTCATGAGGAACTATTAATGCTCTAAGTTAAAAATTACTTACTCATAACATCCTGGGGTGAAATCAACCGATAATTCTTATTTAGCTACCATCTTCTTTTTCAACACCACAAAAAAGTTATCCCACTTAAAGGATAACTTTTTTGTTTAAAACGTTATTCATCAGTTTTCTCATCACGATGAACTACTTCTAATTTTCCTGTATGTGGGTCAATTACTAAACCATGAATTTCAACCTCTTTTGGAACAAGTGGATGGTTTTTAATAATTGAAACACTGTGGTTAACACTGTCGTATACATTCGTAAAACCAGTTAACCATTTGTCTAAATCTAGACCTGAAAAACCTAAAATTTCTAGGTTTTCTTCTTTAATTCCTCGTGCAACCATACTTTCTTTCATACGTGTAGGATTTGTATTGCCCATTCCACACTCATGGTGACCGATTACTAATACTTCTTTAGCTCCAAGTTCATAGATTGAAACTAGAATACTTCTCATAACTGAACCAAACGGATGGGCAATAACTGCACCAGCTGTTTTAATCATTTTCACGTCACCGTTTCTAATATCAAGCGCCTTTGGTAAAAGCTCAACTAGACGTGTATCCATACAAGTAACAACTACAACCTCTTTATTCGGAAACTTTGAAGCTATGTATTGCTCATATTCCTTATTCTCAACAAACTTCTTATTAAAATCTAAAATTTGATCTAACATAAATTCCCCGTTGCCATTTCTTTATAGATATGTATAAATTAATGTTTGCTTCCCTGTTCTCAGTGTCCGATTTTGCCTAAGCTACTCTCGTTTGGTCTAACACTCCGAGGGCGTAAATTCGGATACATCAAATCCTACATAGCTGAGTTATCGTTTATATGAATATTCTCAACTTTTTTGTTTGACTTGGTTTTCGTCTGTTATTTATCCTACTCACTATCATGGTTCTATCCAATGCAGAAGTCACTTACGCAACCCCCTAGATTCACAGTAGGTATAATAATTATATCATGAATTTATCTTTTAATAGCAAACAATTAGGCAACGTACCTCCCTTCTTGTTATAAAATATAATAGATTTATACAAATTGTTTTAAATGTAGCTTAATTCCAATCGAGAATTAAGAGCATTTTTCCTATACCTATATTGAAGGAAAAGCTCAAAATATACAACCATTTTGCACACATTTATAGTATTATTCTAAAATTATGTTTTCATTTATACCGTTTTATTTTTATTTTTTGCATGGTGAAAATACCGTCAGACAATTAATCAATCGAAATGCTTTATTTTTAAATTCCCATTAATTTCTATCAAAATTTTATTTTTAAAGTTTATATTGTACACTAGACTTAGTCATTAATAAGGAGGGAATTAAAATGAAATTTGAACATTCAATTGCATTACATAATGGAGTAAAAATGCCTCAATTAGGTTTAGGTGTTTGGCGTGTGTCACCTGAAGACGGTGTAGATGCAGTCCGAACAGCTATAGAAGTAGGTTATCGTCATATTGACACTGCAGCTGTCTATCAAAACGAAGAGCAAGTAGGTGAAGCTATTCGCCAATCTGGTGTTTCCCGTGATGAACTTTTTATTACAACAAAAGTTTGGAATGCCGATCAAGGGTATGATACAACTTTAAAAGCTCATGAAGAAAGTCTTAAAAAATTAGGCTTGGACTATGTTGATCTTTATTTAATTCACTGGCCAGTAAAAGAGAAATATTTAGATACATATAAAGCATTAGAAAGACTTTACGATGAAAAGCTTGTGCCAGCAATCGGTGTTTCAAATTTTCATGTCCATCACTTAGAAGATATTGCAGCTCATCGCAATATTAAACCAATGGTCGATCAAGTCGAATTGCACCCAATGTTTCAACAAAACGAATTACATGAATATTGTCATAAAAACGGAATTGCATTAGAAGCATGGAGCCCATTAATGCAAGGTGGCGAAGCTTTAACAAATCCTGTTATAAAAGAGATTGCGGATCAATATGGTAAATCAACCGCTCAAGTCATCATCCGTTGGCACTTGCAACGCAATGTAATCGTTATTCCTAAATCAATCACACCTTCAAGAATTCAAGAAAACTTTGAAGTATTCAACTTCGAGCTTTCTTCAAATGATATGCAACAAATTGCTACTCTTGATGCAAATAAACGTGTAGGTCCAGACCCTGATAATTTTGATTTTTAAGGGGCAGGTTTAAGAGTAAGAAATTTATAATAATGAAATAGGAATGGCTACCAGTTTTTTGAAAGGTAGCCATTTTTCCTTATCCTTTAGGTTCTTATGTAATCAAATTAAATAAATCTCTATCCGTTCTTTCCCTCCACCTATATTGTTTCGTTTTAACTGTATTCCATTAATTTCTCCTGTTCGCTTAATATGTGTCCCACCGCACGAAACTTTACCAAAGCCTTTGATTTCCCAATATCTTCTTTGATTTTTTGTGTCATCAAACTCACTATTTATTTCCAAATCGGCATCAATCAACTCTTTTGCTTTTATCTCTAAAAGTGGGAATGTTTCAGAGATATTTCCATCCCAATAAAAATCAATTCTAGCTTTATCACTAGTAATATTTGCACCAATTTTTTTAGGATTATTATAATTTTGATACATTAGCTCCAAGATGATTTCTGCAGCAAAATGTAGTTTCATAATTCGAAATCGTTTCTCCCAATCGATTTCAATCACTACTTCTTGTCCTTTTTGAAGGTCATGACTTTCTGGTAATGTGTAGATAATATCAAATCCGTCCTTCTTCGCTTCAATCACATCATAATTACCAATTCTCCCTGAGTCTGATTGTTGGCCACCCGAAAAAGCATAAATAATGGTTTCGTTTAAAGTAACATTCCTGCCATCTACTTCCGTAACAATTGCAGTGGTCTTTGTAAGATATGGATCTTCCCAAAATAGTTTTTTTACTCCCATTGCTTTTCTCCTTATTCGTTTCTTTGTTTCTACTAGTTGATTTCCCTTTTATAGTTAGTAAAAAAGGAACAATTTCTATAAATTGTCCCTCTTCTACTTAATCCATATAATTTACTTTGTTACAGCTTCACTACCTTTTACTAATTCAATACGTACTTTTTTCAGCCCATCTTTTTCATCAATATATGTACTTAAATTCCAATTTGCTGCAAGAGTATGTTTGATTAGATTAATTGCTTCTTCAGATAAATAGATTCCTTGAATTGCAGTTCCCATATCTTCATAATCTTTTTCAACTTCAATGCCAAATTTATATCTTAATAAAGTCATTAATGAGCCTTTTGTTAAAAATTTGATTTGATAGCCATCATTAATTATTTTTTTAAAATCATCTTCATTGTTTTTGTACAGTTTTATTAATGTTTCCCAGTCAGGAAATCCATTACCATATTGATTTAAAAACGCGAAATTCTCTTCTTTCACAGCGTTTATTAACTGAATGTTTTCTACACCAGCACTACGTAGACTTTCAATCATAATTGCATTATTTATAGCAATACTAACAAAGCTCATCTTTGTTCTCCCTTCGAATTACAAGAATATTCTTTTTATTCAACTTTATCATAAAATACCGTACTAAACTATTAAATTGATGAGATTTACACGGAGATGATGAGGATAGGGAATGCTTTGTGAATACAAAAAAATCACAAAATCCTGTAACAGATTTTGTGATTTTAATTCTTGGAGAATTAGATACTCCATCATATCTAAATTGTGTTTAATGTGATGAAGGCAGTTGTGCCTTCTCCATTTTCACTTGTAATTTGTAGATTGCCACCATAGTTTTCAATTAGGTCTTTTGCTATTGATAAGCCTAAACCATTACCACCGTTAGCTCTACTTCTCGCTTTATCAGCTCGATAAAATCGGTCAAAAATATGATTGATATCTTCTTCTTTAATACCGATTCCGTTGTCTTTCACTTTGATTTCGATCTTGTTAGCAACTTGAGCTGTAGTTATATGGATAATGGTGTGTTCTTTACTGTATTTAACTGCATTATCAAACAAAATAATTAATATTTGCATTA
>NZ_NTZO01000064.1 GCF_002559405.1 Bacillus sp. AFS001701
AAGATTTAACGGAAGAAGTGCAGGAAGTTAGCAAATCGGCTAGAGAATCGGGAGAAACTAGCGCATTAATTTACGCAAACAATCCTTTCGGTTATTTCAATGTAGTAACGGAAACAATTCAAAAAGTTGTTCTTGCGGCTAGAGATGTAAATTCAAATGATCCGCAGTTTCCGGAAGGTTTTAAATATATCGAAAAGCTAAGCGATGTTAAGGAGGAAATCAAATAATGAATGCACATATTGTTATAAACGAAATGAGAAAGAAATTAGCTGAGAAAAATATTATAACTGAAGACGATTTAACGAGAATGGCTACGGCAGCGCGTGTTCTTGGAACGGTTGAATCGCGTGTGACTTTTGCGGCAATAAAACTACAATTACAAAATCAAACAAATAACAAAACGGAAGAGAGTGCTGATTAATAGTACTCTTTTTTTAAATTTATAATACGGAGGTGATACAGATGTCTAAAAAGATTATTACACTACGCGAAGTTTCTCGTCCAGGCAAGGAAACGCTAAAAGTGCCAACGGTAGTGACAAAACGCGTTACTCCTAAAAAGTAACTCGACGGGCGCCTTCGGGCGTCTTTTTATTTAATAAGAATGGAGTGAAATAGATGAATATTTACGATTTAAGAGTTCAGCGATATAGTGAGCTCCTTTTTGTCGTTCAAGACATAATTGCTCGTAAAGTTGATTATTCGGACGTACTAGAAGATATGAACGAGTTGATCAGAATAGGCGAGGAGTTCAAGATGCGTAGGGAAGATTCAGAGGTTAAGCTTCTCGGCGTAAAAACGATTACTCTTACTAAGGAATTGAGAACTTTTAACGATTTAGCTAGCCGTTATAAGCCGACAGGTAGGATCGTTCAGAAGCAGATGAAGTCAATGCTTAAAACAATTAGGACCGTAAATGGATTAATCCGCAACATTGAGGGGCGTGGTCTAGATGTCATTTAACTTAACGGCTGCCCTTCGTCTTAACGATCAATCCTTTACTTCCGGTATGAGACGTGCAAGTCAAGCCGTTTCAAGAATGTCGAGTAGTTCGAGTAGTTTAACAAGTCAAGTCGCAAAAATCGGAGCAGCTTTTGGGGCAACTACTTTGGCCGTTAATACTCTGAAAACGGCAATGCAAGGCGCAATGCAGATGGAAACCGATAAATTAACACTTTCTGCATTGGTTAACGATACAGAAAAAGCGAATAAGCTTTTCGATATGCTTCAGCAAAAAGGATTGAAATCCGTATTCTCAGACGCCGATTTTATGGGAGCTGGTAAAGCTTTCCTTCCGATGACGAAAGATTTAGGGCAAATTAATAAGTTGCTCGGTATCACGGAACGACTAGCTAGTTCTAACACTCTTGAGGGGATGACCGGAGCAAGTTTCGCAATCCGCGAGGCGTTGTCCGGCGATTTAGTTTCGCTACAGGAACGATTTAACATTCCGCGATCAATGCTTAAAGAAACGTTTAAAGGCGCGGATACTGCAACGGAGAAGATTGCGGCATTAGATAAGGTATTAAACAAACTCGGCTTCACGCAGAAATTCGTTAATCAAGTTAATACGTCAGCTTCTGCTCAGTGGCAAACCTTGCAGAGTAATGTCACCACGGCACTCGGCAAAATGGGAACGGCAGCCCTCGAAAAGCTAAAGAAACCTTTGACCGATATTAATAACTGGATGCAAGGCGGAGGATTAGACTTTCTAAAAGAAAAAGGTAGCGACTTCCTAGCGGGCGCAGTAACGAAAGCCGTCGAGTTTGGAACGTATATAAAGGACAATTGGCCGACAATTAAGCAGAATTTTATCGACTTTAATAATTCTCTCCAACCGATAAAAGACGCCTTAAGTTTAGCTTACGATGGCATTAAAAAGGTAGCAGGTTACGTTATGGATAATTGGCCGTTAGTAAAAGAAGCGATTATCGGAGTAACCACGGCAATCGTTGCGTTTAAAACTGCGATGGTAGGATTAACGATTATTAACGGAATTATAACGCTTATTACGAACCTTCGTATAGCATACGGATTATTAACGGGTGCACAATGGGCGCTAAATTTTGCCATGGACGCGAATCCGGTGGGCGCGGTAATTTTAGCTTTATCTGCGTTAGTCGGAGTAGCAGTATTACTTTACCGTAATTGGGATATAGTGAAACAAAAAACTACGGAGCTATGGAATAAATTAGGGCCGTTCAAAGGCGTATTCACAGCGTTACTTGGTCCGATTGGTTCAGTAGTAAACGCAGTTAGATTATTAGTATCGGTATGGAATAAATTCAAGTCGTCCATCTCGAACTTCAAAATGCCGACGTTTAAATTGCCGAGTATGGGCGGCGGTGTATTGGGATTAGTAGGAGGAAAATCGCACGCAAGCGGATTGGCTAACGTTCCGTATAACGGATACAGCGCTACCTTGCATAAGGGTGAAAGGGTCTTAACGCCAGAAGAAAACGAAGCGTATAGCAAAGGCAAAGGTAAAGGCGGTAAGGGAGTAACAGTTAATGTTGGTACGATGAATGTACGACAAGACTCCGACATTAAAAAAGTTGCGTACGAATTAGCAAAACTTATTGAAAAAGAAGGGGTGCAGATGGCATAATGGCGCGTTTAGAAGGTTCAGGAGCTTCAAGGTTAGTTAAGTTAATGCAAATGCACGGTAAAAACGATTCAATTTCTATAAGTTTAGCAACTATTACCGCAACTCCTCCGAATATAAAGCTACGTATTGACGGAGATAAGTTCGATCTAGAAGCGGATGATTTCGAAGTAGCCGAACATCTAACGAAGCATTCACGCCAAATAAAAATAAACGGCGGGGCATTGCAGACGTTAGAGTTCCAGGACGGATTAAAAGTCGGCGATAGAGTGATTGTGCTTTGTTATAACAATGATCAAAGATATTTCGTAATGGACCGAATTGTAAGTTATTATTACGAGTGAATTTAGAGCGTCCTTCTAACGAGGGGCGCTTATTTAAATAGGAGGGAATCGTATGGATTTAACTGAACTAGACGAACGTATCCGTAAATTAGAAGAAGATTTAGTGAAATTAGTGAAAGAACGCACATCGAAGGGGCTTCCCGCAGAAAGACCGCCTAGTTTTGTTTCGATGGAACTTACGGAAAAATTAATGGAACGTGTTTGGCCTTTACGGGATTTAATCGTTAAATACGCCTCATTACTTGCAGCGTCCGGAACTATTCTCGAGTTGGACGTTAAAAAGTTGCGAGATAAGTATTCGGATGATTTGACGTTACTTAATGAGTCTGTAGGAATGCTTTGCGGAATGACCGGCTATATGCTACTCGACTGTTTGGATAAAATCGAAAAGGCGCAATTATCGGAAGATGCTGAAGCAAGCGACTTAATGCGTGATTTATATACAAATATCGGATTATGCGAAAAGAGACCGTTGATAGTCGAAGAAGTGCCGGAAGTATTTGACGATGAAGAATTAGCGAGAGCGCACTATGAAAAAATAAAGCATTTAATTTAAGGAGCGATATTATGAAAGCAAGTGATTTAAAGAAACGATTAACGGATCAGCAAGCAAAAGCAGCGTATCTGTTAGTAATTAACGATTTTGATGGCGGAAATCAAACGCAGGAGGAGATTGCGCAAGAAGTAGGTGTTAGCCGTAGAACTCTTTTAGAATGGCGCAGAAAGCCCGACTTTATTGCATATCAAAGCGCGCTATCGGACCAACACCTTGAAGCATACCGCAGTAAAGCCGATAAAATGCTTATCGATCTAATCGAAAAAGGCTATACGAAAGCGCTCGACTTGTACTACACGTTGTTAGGACGTAAAGTAATGAAGACTGAAACGACTGAAGTACGTAAAGCAACTACGTATTTAAGTGATGACGAGATTCAAGCGGAATTAGAAAAGCTAACGAAATCGATCGGGGAATAACGAATAAATGGCGTCGCCTTAACGGGTGGCGTCACTTTTTTTTGTTTATGCGCTTGTACTCCGCAACTCCTACCATTATAATGAAATTAACAATACAAGTTACGTTAAATACGTAAGAACGAAATAATATACGAGTATGATAAAAGCGCTCAGTGACCGGTATAGTTAGCGTTGGGGTATCGTGGTAGAGGTCCGTAATTTACAATCGATAATCCGAATGCAATCGCATCATGTGGATGTGGTTCTAGTTTTAGAACAGCTACGAATGCAGGTTCACCTGAAGAGTGCTAATTCAGACTGCCCGCCAAACGCTCGCTTTCTTCGTTGCTTCGCCTGCCTGTGGTGCTCATTACCGTCTAGGGTAATTCCGCTCCTCACCAAGCTTCGCGCCTCGAAAGACAAGCGCTTGCAATCAGTCCGAAAATCAAGTTTTAGTACGTTGTCTAAACAATGATAGGATACTTCTGTATCCTATTTTTTCTATTATATAAACTAGGCAAAATTCTTAATTGTTAATATTTTAACAAATTCAGGGTAAATTATTGAATCTTTTTTGAAGTTGTGTACTATTATATAGTGTAGATAAAAATTTGAATTGGTTTTTCAAGAAATTGGTTGTGAAATGATTCACGAATTATGTTGTACATTGTTCAATGTATCACAAGTAAGATAAAAAAAAGACTGCCAATAAAAAGTCAGTCCTTATGATTTAAATCTTATATTTTAGAGCATTGAAGAACTATGACCTGGTTGTACTTTCGCAGTTGGATCATTAATAGTTGATTGCGTTTGTGCTTCACCAAATCCAGAAGCAATTAGTTTAACTTTTCCATCATATTTACAAATATGCCAGTAGCATAAATACCTGGAATATATCCTCCTCATGTATAAATGCATGTCATCTATAATAGAATAATATCATATTTTATGCCGATAAACTGAGGTGTGGATCAAAATATACCTAATTTCACTTAATATTTCGAGAATTCTACCGATTAGATTTATGCTTGAAATCTTACACAAAAAACTTTAATATTGTTATAGGCTAATTGTTAACATTTTGTGACAATTATTACGAAATATTTAGACAAATATCCCTATATAATCGTTTGCTCACTTATGTACTAATTTATAATGAATTAGATTGCTCACTATTGAGCTTAGTTATAAATTTAGTGATATTACGGCAAATTGTAGGTACTTAATATAATTTAAAAGGATGGTATGTATATCATGAATAAGCCTAAGATTGTAATCCTTGGAGCTGGGTACGGTGGAATTATTACTGCAACTCGACTTCAAAAAACATTATCTGCAAATGAAGCGGACATTACACTAGTAAATAAAAACAGCTACCACTACCAAGCAACATGGTTACATGAAAATGCAGCAGGTACATTACACCATGACCGTACACGTCTTGATATTAAAGACGTGATAAATCAAGATAAAATTAACTTTATTCAAGATACTGTTACTCAAATCAAACCTGAAGAGAAGAAAGTATTACTTTCTAATGGCGAATTAGATTATGATTATTTAGTAGTTGGACTAGGTTTTGAGTCAGAAACTTTTGGTATTAAAGGATTAAAAGAACATGCATTCTCAATTGCTAACATCAATGCTGCTCGTCAAATTCGTGAGCATATTGATTACAGCTTCTCTAAATACTACAATACTCCAGTTGAAAAGCGCGATGAGTTATTAACGATTATCGTTGGTGGTGCTGGATTTACTGGTATTGAATTTGTTGGCGAACTTGCAAACCGTGTTCCAGAATTATGCAAAGAATATGATATCGATCGTGATTTAGTTCGTATTATTTGCGTAGAGGCTGCACCAATGGTATTACCAGGTTTTGATCCTGAATTAGTTGACTATGCTGTTTCTCAATTAGAGAAAAAAGGTGTAGAATTCAAAATTGGTACAGCTATTAAAGAATGTACTGAAGATGGGATCATCGTTGCTAAAGGTGATGTTGAAGAAAAAATTAACTCTGCAACAGTTGTATGGGCTGCAGGTGTACGTGGAAATGCATTAGTAGAGCAATCTGGTTTTGAGGCTATGCGTGGACGTGTAAAAGTTACTAAAGATATGCGTGTTCCTGGAAATGACGATGTATTCATCGTTGGTGACTCTGCTTTATTAATTGACGAAGCAAGTAACCGTCCATACCCACCAACAGCACAAATTGCAATTCAACAAGGATTTAATGTTGCACACAACTTAGCAGTACTAGTTCGTGGAAAAGGTGAATTAGAAGAATTCACACCAGACATTAAAGGTACAGTATGTTCATTAGGACATGATGATGCAATTGGCGTAGTTTACGGTAAAAAATTAACTGGTTGGAAAGCTTCATTTATGAAAAAAGTAATTGATAACCGTTATTTATTCGTACTTGGTGGACCAATGTTAGTTCTTAAAAAAGGTAAATTAAACTTGCTATAAGCATATTAGGATATTAGCTCGACTTAAGTCGGGCTTTTTCTTTGTACATTATTCAAATGTGAATTGGCAGCAGGGAGTTGACGTAGTTTCCAATTTTAAGTATTAAAGTGTAGGTTCAACTACGCCTCTGTCTTCACCTAAAAGCTCGCCAATAGACACGTTTTCTTTATCGTAAAGGTGGTCATAATAGATGAGTAAAAGAGGCAATGTATGGCTAGGGGTAGCTGGTTTAGTGCAAGACTCTAACGGAAGATGGTTAGTTGTAAAGAAAAAATATAGCGGCTTAAAAGGTTTATGGTCTTTACCAGCAGGTTTTGTAAAACAAGATGAAACTGTTGATCAAGCAGTTTTAAGAGAGATTAAAGAGGAAACAGGCGTAAATGCAACTTTAATGGGTTTAATTGGTGTTAGGACTGGCGTGATTCGCGAAGAAATTAGTGATAATATGTTAATTTTCTTATTACAGGCAGATGATACAACGATATCGATTCAAGAAGAAGAGTTATCAGATGCACGTTTTATGTCTGAAGAAGAGCTACTAAAGGATCCTACATCTTCATTACTTATTAAATACTTAATTGAAAATCCTCCGAATAAACCAATGAATGTGGTTAAAGGTTTAAATCCAGGAGATCAATTCCAATATACAACCTATCACTTTATTAAGTAATTTTTCAATAATTTGAATTTTTTTAAAATTGACGATAGGACAAGAAGGTTTTACACTGTATATAGAAAAAATGTGGGGTGTTTTTTATATGGTGATGAGTATTCCAGTTTTACTAATTTCAATTTTGTTATTCTTCGTTTTAGCTTTTGGAATCGGTTTCCTTGCAAATATGCTTTTTCGAACAACTTGGTTTATGGTAGTAATCTATCCACTATTAATCGTTATGATTTTGGACAAGATTAGTACGGTAAAATATTTTACGAATACTACTGTAGCTTTTGAGACATTAAAGTCAAACTTAATGGCAGTAGGAACTGGTGATATTGTTATTTTAACAGCTGGTTTAGTAGGGGCAATTATGTCAGGAGTAGTAATCCTTTCATTAAGAAAAAATGGATATCAAATGTTCTAACTTCTAACTTTCTCATAGATGAGAAAGTTTTTTTTTATAATTTTTTTGTTTTAGGGAAAGATGAAAAGATGAAAAGGAGTGAAATGGTTCATTGGGTATAAATAAAAAATTATTTAGACGTGTTATTTTATCTATTTTAT
>NZ_NTZO01000148.1 GCF_002559405.1 Bacillus sp. AFS001701
ATTTGTTTTAAAAAACGATCTAAATTTTCTTTTATAAAGTCTTCCTCTAATTCACAAATCACTGGATTTCCAAAACTTTTTAAGATTATATATTTTATTTTCAAATCGATATTTTTCTTATCTTGTCTCATTAGATTTATAATTGGTTCTAATTCTAAATTTGAATAAACAGGATAGTTCAATCGATTATACCAATTTAATAACTCATTAAATTTTAAGTCAACCTTAAAGAACTGTTCACTTAAATAGATTGAAAATAAAGTTCCAAATGCAATTGCTTCACCATGAGTTGTTTTAGCATAACCTAAATAAGCTTCAATTGCATGCCCAAGTGTATGGCCTAAGTTTAAAAATGCTCTTTCACCAGTTTCTCTTTCGTCCTTAGATACAATTTCATTTTTTACACTTATTCCCATTGTCACACATTTTTCAACTAACTCATCATCTAACTCTTCAAGTGAAAGAATATGATCCATTAACCAATTCAAATTGTCGTTAGAAGAAATCATAGCTTCCTTACTAATTTCAGCAAAACCTGATCTCCATTCCTCTATTGGCAAAGTAGTTAAAAAGCTTAATTCATACAATACTAATTCCGGCTGATAAAATGCACCAACTATATTTTTAGCTTTTGGAAGGTTTATAGCTACTTTACCACCAATAGCACTATCGTGGGCTAGTAAAGTAGTAGGTAATTGGATAAAACGAATACCACGCATATAAGTAGCAGCAACAAATCCTGCTAAATCACCAACTACTCCCCCACCTAATGCAATTATTAAACTATTACGATCTAATTGGACATCAAAACAATAGGTTAAACAATTTTCGTATATTGCAAAACTCTTACTTTTTTCACCATGTGGAATGATAAAGTGTTCAACTTTATTTGTTTTACTACAATTTAGTAGTACTTCTTCTAAATAAAGTGGAGCAACTTGATCATCTGTAATGATTAGTATTTTGGAAACTTTAGGAACTAAGCTGTCCAACTTTGACTGCAGTTCACTCAATACTCCAAACCCTATACAAACATCATATTGTTTAGAGCTTGTATTTACAGTTATCACATTCATTAAAAATTCCTCGCATACTCACGGAAATCTTCAATATTACGTTTTAAACGCTCAAGTTGATCTGATTCAAATTGTTCAATAATTGCTTTTGCAACTTCCCAAGCAACAATATGCTCTGCTACGACACTTGCTGCAGGTACAGCACAGCTATCAGAACGTTCAATACTAGCTTCATAAACTTCCTTTGTTTCAATATCAACGCTCTTTAGCGGCTTGTAAAGCGTTGGGATAGGCTTCATTACTGCTCGAACGACAATTGGCATACCAGTTGTCATACCGCCCTCAAAACCCCCAGCACGGTTCGATAATCGATAGTAGCCTTGATCTTCTGAATATGCAATCTCATCATGAACTTCACTACCAGGTAGTGAGCCAGCTTCAAACCCGATGCCGAATTCTACACCTTTAAAGGCATTAATGCTTACGATTGCACCTGCAATTTTTGAGTCTAGCTTTCTGTCATAATGAACGTAGCTACCAACACCAGCTGGCATACCTTCAACAACAACTTCTACAATCCCACCAACGGAATCTCCTTTTTGTTTTGCATCATCAATTAATGATTTCATATTTTCTGTAGCTTCAGCGTCTATACATCTTACTTCTGAGTTTTCAGCTCTATTATGTAAGTCTTCTACATTTTTATAGTCAAGATTATTTGCTTTAACGCCTCCAATTTCAATAACATGGCTTGCAATTGTGATTCCTAGCTCACTCAACAATTTTTTTGCCACCGCTCCAGCTGCAACACGTACAGTCGTTTCACGAGCTGAAGATCGCTCTAAAACATTCCTTACATCTCTAAAACCATATTTTATAGCTCCATTTAAATCGGCATGCCCTGGTCGTGGTTTTGTAATGCTTCTTTTTCCTTCGTATTCTAAATTGTCCAAAGGTTCAGGACCCATAATATTAGTCCAATGTTTAAAGTCGTTATTTTCAACAACCAATGCGATAGGAGAGCCTAATGTATAACCATGTCGAACACCGCTAGTAATTTGAGCAGTATCCTTTTCTATTTGCATTCTTCGCCCTCTTCCATATCCACCTTGACGTCTACGAAGTTCAACATTTATTTCTTCTGCTAAAATTGGTAAGCCTGCTGGAACGCCTTCAATAATTGTAGTTAATTGTGGACCATGTGATTCACCAGCTGTTAAATAACGCATTTCAACACCTTCTCTTTAAGTAAGTTTAAAATTATTAGTTACTACTATACCACAACCTATTCTGAAATTAACATAAAAAAAGAACCATAATTTGGCTCTTTTTTTGATTTTTTGCAAAAAAATGAAATATCCCATACGAAAAAAGTAATTTCCTGCGCATATTTTTGTCAAAACTTAGGCACATGATCACTATTTCAAATAAAAAAAGTCAGCACCTATGCTGACTTCCTTGTGTAAAACTATTTTATTAGTATACCCACTCTTTAATAAGCTTAGAGTATTCAACTAATTCATTTTGATTGAAGAAAATTCCGATTTCACGTTCTGCACTAGCAGGTGAATCTGAACCATGAATAATGTTTTTACCTACAGTTGCAGCATACTCACCACGGATTGTTCCTGGTGCTGAATCTTTTGGGTTTGTTGCTCCCATCATTTGACGAGCGGTAGCGATTACATTTTCGCCTTCCCAAACCATAGCGAATACTGGGCTTGAAGTGATGAAGTCTACTAATTCACCAAAGAAAGGACGTTCTTTGTGCTCAGCATAGTGAGTTTCAGCTTGTTCTTTACTCACTTGCATTAATTTAGCTCCAACTAATTGGAAACCTTTTTTTTCGAAACGTGAAACGATTTCACCAATTAAGTTACGTTGTACACCATCAGGTTTTACCATTAAATAAGTTCTTTCCATTATGCTCTACCTCACTTGATTTCAATTATGTATAAACAACACAGTTAGAATAGTAACATCAATTTATAAAATTATCAATAGTTTAAAATCTTGTTATATTGTAAAAATTGAAATCGCTTCCAGATAATTGATTAACTTTACTAAATATAACTGAATAACAGGAATTTTATACGTATCTAAAAAGCCAAAAGAGGCAGTTGTAAATGCACTAGCATTTTCCCCGCCTCTAGTTTTTTCGATTTCCAATATTTTTAGCAATTAATATTAACATTTCCTTTGCTTCACTATTAGGAAGGCTATTGATACTATTTAAAGATTTTTGTAAATATGCTTCACTAACTTTTCTTGCTGCTTTAATATATGTACTTTTACGAATTTGATTGATAAGAGGTTTTACAATTTCCGGATCGATTCCTTCATAAACAGATTCTATTTTCTCTTTAAGAGTTAAATCATTCATCGCAAACAAGACAGGTAGTGTAATATTACCTTGAATTAAGTCGCTACCTGATGGTTTCCCTAATTCCTTCTCAGAAGCCGTAAAATCAAGAATATCGTCCATTATTTGAAAGGACATACCTAAATAGTATCCGTAATCTTTTAAACACTTTTGAAAAGCTGGAGAGGCTCCTGATGCAATTGCACCAATTTCACAACTCGCTGAAATTAAAAGTGCAGTTTTTCGTTTAATTCTTCTTAAATAACATTTTAAATTTTGGTCAAAATTATATTTATCTTTTATTTGTTCAATCTCACCTAAACAAATCTCTAAAATAGTCTCAGATAATTTTTGATGGGCCAATGGGATTTCGATTTCTGACATACATTCCAATGCTTTTGCAAATAAAAAATCCCCTGCATACATAGCAACACGATCATTGTAAGTTGAATTGATTGTCGGTTTACCTCTTCGTAAACTAGCTTCATCAATTACATCATCATGAACTAAAGATGCCATATGTATGATTTCCAAAGTAGCTGCTACATTTTTAATCGATTGAAGGTTATATTGTCCAAATTTAGCACTAAGCAATACAAAAACTGGTCTAATTCTTTTCCCACCAGATTCAAGCAACTGTATAGATGCATTTTTCAAAATTGGTTGTGAAGAATTGACTACTTTATGAAGCGTGCTTTCAATCTCATTAATGTCCTTTTTTAAATAAGAATATTTCCATTTAACCTTCATTCCGTTCACCTTACTATTCATCCCATTTTCTCGCTTTTTTGTAACTAGCTTTTTGGTTTAACACCTAAATGCATTGCTGCTACACCAAAAGTATAAGGTTTAATTTTTATTTTTTCTAACCCTGCTTTTTTGAAAAGATTTGCAAGTTCATTCATTCCTGGAAACGTGCTTGCACTTTCTTGTAACCAAGAATATTCTTTAAAGCTTTTAGCAAATATTTTCCCAAAAATCGGCATGATGTATTTAAAATACGCTTTATACACATGTCTAATACCAAATGCAGTCGGTTGTGATGTTTCTAAACACACAACAATACCTCCAGGCTTAACGACTCTAGTCATTTCCTTCAACACTTGATAATAATCTGGAACATTTCTTAAACCAAATCCAATTGTAACAACATCAAAATAGTTGTCCTCAAATGGTAACTCCATCGCATTTCCATGAATTAACTTTACTTGGTCTAAATGCATATTTTTAACTTTTTCTTCACCGATAGATAGCATATTTTTACTAAAGTCTAATCCTACTACTTCTCCATCTTTTCCAACTGTATTTGCAAGTGCAATTGTCCATTCACCAGTACCACAGCATACATCAAGCGCTTTCATACCTTTTTGAACATTCATAATTTTCATAGTTTGTTTGCGCCAAGCAATATGTCGTCTAAAACTAATAATACCATTCATTGTATCATATTTATTGTAAATCTTTTCAAACACGTCATGTACGCGTTCTTCTTTTGATTGAGTCATATAAACCCCCACTAAACTAATTACGATTACTTCTATGTAGATTAATTTTGTAATTGTATTATTTTTGATAATTCTTCTTTTGTTTTAGCTAAATCAACAATCCCGATTATTCTTTGAAATTGCGAAATAAAATCAGAGCAGTTTTCAACTGATAATTGTTCGAATTCTTTTTTCAGTCTTGACATTAAACATTCTTGCTCAATATGCTTTATTGATTCTTCAGCTGATATAAATTTTGCAAAATGTACAAGTATAGTTGATTCGATTACAGTTATACAGTTGAAAAGATCTTCTATTGAATTAAATTGTTCGTGAACTAGATTGATCTTCTCTTCATTCATTTCTTTAACAGCATATGAAAGTTCTCGTATTAATCCAATTTCCCCAGTTTTAGATAGAGCATCGTAATATAGTCCACTATATAAGTCCCCTTCTAAAACGGTTAATTGTTTCTTTTCACGATCCATTGGTGTACCTTCAAATGTGGATACCTTTTCATGTGTATCTAATGCAATTTGATGAATCATCAAGGCTTTACAGTAATGTACAATTTTATCACTCGTAAAATTGTGTTCTTTTAATAAATTTATTAATAAAGTAACCTTTACATCATCAATGGTCGGTGCCTGAAGATGTTGATTTAAATATGGGTGTCTAATCGTATGTAAGATTTGAGAGATTACTTCATTTTTTAACTCGTGAATACTATTCATTATTTCCATCCATTCCATTTATAACTGATTTTTTCATTATACCATAAGTATTTTAGATGGTATAAGTTGATTTCTCAATCAACTTGCATTATTTATAAATGAATATTTTAAAAAAAGCAGGACTCCCGGCTTTTTAGACTGCCTATCAAACGCCCTGCTTTTTAATTAATTACTTCTATTTAGTTGAATGAATCATTGCAAGAATTTCATTTCTTCCTTGCACATCTTCTTTAAGTGAGCCACGCACAGCAGTTGTAACAGTTTTTGAACCTGGTTTTCTTACTCCACGCATAGACATACACATATGTTCAGCTTCTACAACTACCATTGCTCCGTGTGGTTGCAGTACGTCCATAATTGCATCAACTACAGAGGCAGTAATACGCTCTTGTAATTGAGGTCTTTTAGCTACTGTTTCTACAGTACGTGCTAATTTACTTAAACCAGTTACTCTACCATTTCTAGGTATGTACGCTACATGTGCAACTCCGTAAAAAGGTAATAGATGATGCTCGCACATTGAATGGAATGGAATATCTTTAACAAGAACTAATTCTTCATGATCTTCACCAAATACTTTATGTAAATGAGCTTTTTCATCTTGGCGCATACCAGAGAATACTTCAGCATACATTTTCGCAACTCGTTTTGGCGTTTCGTAAATTCCTTCTCTATTTGGATCATCACCGATAGCTTCGAGAATTAGACGAACCGCTTGTTCAATTTTTTCTAAATTAACTTCATTCATTAATTGATCCCCCATGCTAAAAAAAATTCTAATATTCACTATCAGATTCGTTTTATTTTAACATAATTCTTTTTTTATAGGCAAAAAAAAGAAGGATACTTTCTTTTTCCTTTCTTTTTGACCACCTAAACTCAAGCCTTTCTTTGTCCAAAATTAATTATTGGTCCCAAAAACATAAGACTTTTTGGACTTTTTTAGCAAAAAAAGAAGGATGCTTTTTTTAGCATCCTTCTTTTTCGCTTAAATTATGTAATTATTTTACTGCATCCTTAAGCGCTTTACCAGGTTTGAAAGCTGGAACTTTACTAGCTGCGATTTCGATTTCCTCGCCAGTTTGTGGATTACGTCCTTTACGAGCTGCACGCTCACGAACTTCAAAGTTACCAAATCCGATTAATTGTACTTTATCCCCGTTTTGTAACGCACCAAGAATTGATTCGAATACAGCGTCTACTGCTAAAGTAGCTTGTTTTTTAGTTAATTCACCAGCTTCAGCAACTGCATTGATTAAATCTGTTTTGTTCATGTCTTTCACCTCCTCCCAAAATTTTAGATGTTTCTTAATTTCATTTGTGACCAAAATTTTAAATTTTATACAACAAATTCCAATTAATTTCTTTGTCATGCCTTATATTATACGATTCTACGGCTTTTTTCAATATGTTTTATAAGAAAATGTTGGAA
>NZ_NTZO01000149.1 GCF_002559405.1 Bacillus sp. AFS001701
ACTTAAAAACGATTAAAATTTATTTAAAAATATATTTAAAGCTTTCAAAAAGATAAGGTAAAAACTTTTTTATTACCACTTAATTTATGTAATTTTTAAAGTTAATTTCTTAAGATTTCAAAAAAAATGGCTTTAGCATTTGCTAAAGTCATTTTCATACTAAAAAAATTATTTGTCAATGATGTAAGTCGAATCAAGTTGATTCCCGCTATTAAAATCAATTTTCCTAATCTTCCTAACTTATTTATAATTAGGAAACTGAATCGGAATATTTAGTATATCTTCTGGTTGGCCGTCTTTTGCACTTGCCACATATAGTGTAAGTACCCCATTTGGACTAGTTGGCTGATCATAATTAATGACTAATTTAAAGTTCCCCCATTCTGGAGCACCCATATCAGCCATTGTATGACCTTCCGCTAATACATTATGTCCATCTTCTATTCGATAAAGAAATGTTGCTTCAAAAACACTAGCTTTCCCCTCAACAATTAACACATTTTTACCTGTTGAGTCATTTACAACTGAAGTGACTTTAAATGCATCGTTTTCAACTGGAGTAAACACTTTAACTGGTGGCTTAGTTTCATCCTTTTTTGGCGGATTATTAGTTCCTTTATCTGGTGTATTTCCTTTATCAGTATTTTTGTCCGTATCTGGAGTATTGCCCTTATCAGTTGTATTGCCCTTATCAGTTGTTTTCCCCTTATCAACTTGTGATGACTGGTCATCTTTTTTGCCATTACCGTAGTCACTTGACTGACAGCTTGTTAAACAAAATATGCTTAAAATTATAAGTCCAATAAATAAAAATCTTTTCATTCTATTAATCACCCCTAATTTAATTTATTGCGACAGATTAAATATTGTTCTGAATCAAACTATTTATTTTAAAGCAAAAGATCAAATGCATTTTAATCGAGGTGGACTTCTAAGAATAGGAATAAATTTTTAAACACATTAAAAGAACGTACTAGCAAGTTGTATTACTATTGGTAAAGTTAGACTGCTTAATATAGTTGAGGTAATTACAGTTTGTGCTGCAAAGTTTGCATGCGGACCTTTGAATGATAGTAATGCACTATTTCTTGAACTTGGGAAGGCACTACCTATAAAAAGGGCTTTTGCAACCACACCTTCAAAACCGAAAATTTTTATAAGGGCAAATGCAATAATCGGACCACCAATTAATCTTAAGAAATTACTAATCGCTAAATTGTTCCAGCTAATTTCTTTCCCCGATTCAGCTAATTGAGCTCCAAGAGTAATTAACGCAAACGGGGCGAATGATTCAGTAATAGGATTTAAAATGGTAACCATTTCATGATTTAATTTCACATGAGATATTTGAAGAATAAAGCCAAGTACTACACTATATATGATTGGAAGCTTTAGCATTTTCATAATTGCTTCTTTCATTTGAACTGAAGCCTCAGCATTATATACCCCAACAGTAAATGTCATTATATTTTGAAACAAAACGATTAAAACTCCAATACTCAATGCAAAAGGATCATTTTTAAAAACTAACGCATTTACTGGCAATCCAAGATTTCCTGAATTATTTAATGCGATGCTATTAGCAAATGTACCTTGCATAGATTTTTCTATTCCTCTCCATCTACATATTAAAGTTGAAATTAGAGACATGGAGACAAATTGAATAATCAAGTAAAATAAAACACCACCTGCAACTTTACCGGATAAAGGACTATCATATATTTTCATAAATACTGCTACTGGAAGAAATAAATAAACTAAGAGGGTTGTTAAAGTACGTAAGTGAAGTTTAAACAGACGATTAAATAAATAGCCTAATATAACATAAAATAATAGAGGTAGCATAACTTCTAGTAGTAATTTTATTACCATTTCTTTTCCTTCTTTCAGATAATCAACCGCTTTTTATTTTATCTACATATCTCGGTTAAAAATTTTTTCTTTTTGTTTCTGAAATTCACTTTCTGTGATCACCCCGTCGTTTTTTAATTTATTTAATTTACGAAGTTTCACTTCAAAGTCCTCTTTTTCTCTTGTAATATACTCTTCAACATTTACTTCATAATTTGATATCCCCCGATCACTAAAAACGTTGTATCCATTGATTATCGTAATCATTAGAGCAATACCGGTCCATAACAATCCGAACAAACCAGCTTGTGGTATTACTATTGTAAAACCAAGGACAATAAAAATAATGCCAATCAATAAACCTAAAAATGACTGCCCTTTACTTGGTTTAACTCGAATCTTTCTCAAATTTCCACCTCTTTTCATTTTAAAATTAAAATCTGAATGAAATAGAAGCTTTGACGGTTAAATTTGATAAAATATTATTTTGCTTTCGAAATACTATATTCGACAAATTATGTTTAAATACCTATTGCAAAAATAAAAAACCACCTAATTAAGTGATTTTTTAAATTTTTATATTAACTTATTTACACTATTATAGATTCAATCTGAAAGGTTTGTATTAAATGATTTCACACCATTTTTTCAAACAAAAATCAAAAGAATTATTTTGAATATTTTTCTTTCCATTCACTTAAATAGAGAACTTCATTTGTTTTTATAGATTCTCCATCAAGTAGCGTTATAAATTCTAAACTATTTCCATCAGGATCTCTGAAATAAACACTTGCTGCTGGCATCCAAGTATGTACTACAGGTTCAATTGGTTTTAATCCAAAAAAGTTTTCAGTTGATGTTATCCCTCTCTCTTTTAGCCATTCAATACTATTCTCTAGTTCATGTAGACTTACTCCAAAAGCGAAGTGACCTTTGTGAAATTCCTTTCCTTTCTCTACTTCCCATAGTCCGAGCATTTGTTTGTCCTCACCAATAAAAAAGAAAGCTACTCTTCTTCTTTCAATTTTATGAGCAAGCTTAATACCTAGTTTTTCGTAAAACAAAATGGATTCTTCTAAATTTTTCACTTCTAAATGAGTTTCATATATACTTTTAATCATCGTTTTTTCCCCTTTCATCAGATGAAAGTAATATCGTAAGTATTTATATTTTAGCATTATGCTGTTTAATTCCAAAAAATTCTGAATTTAAAACTCATCGTGAATGCCTCCAAGATGATATGATTTATTTAACTTTTAATTCAAAATGTAAGGAGGTTTGTACGTGATCTTCCAATCAAATAAGCTTACTATTCGTCAATTAAAAGAAAGTGATGTTCCCCTTCTAGCCAAATGGCTTTCGAATCCTAAAGTTCTTCAATATTATGAAGGTCGAGATAATCCATTCAACGCTGAAAAGGTTAAAAGTATTTTTTTTACTAAAGATCCCTCTATTCAAATGTGTATTGTAGTTTATGGAAATATTGAGATAGGCTATATACAGTTTTATAAATTAGACAATGAAACAAAAATTGAATATGGATATGAAAATACAAATGAAGTAATTTACGGAATGGATCAATTTATTGGTGAAATTGATTTTTGGAATCGTGGAATTGGAAGTTTCCTTGTCTCATCGATGGTGAATTACTTAGTTAATAATCAAAACGCAAAAAAAGTAGTAGTAGATCCACAAACATGGAATGTACGCGCGATTAAATGCTATGAAAAATGTGGATTTAAAAAAATTCGATTACTTCCGAAACATGAGTTACATGAAGGCGAGTATAGAGATTGTTATGTAATGGAGTACGTTTCAGACTGTTGACAAGCTCTTTCACTCAGTCTGAAAATCAAATTTTTAGTACTTTGTCTAACAAACTGAGGCTGCCTAATTATGCTTAGGCAGCCTTAATTTTATTCCGATTCCATTTAACCGACTTGCACCTGTAATAATTGCTATTTTATTTTCCCGCATAGTTTCTCCTCATAAATTTTTCTATTTTAAGTTATTGAACAAAAACTTGTTTTAAAGGTTGATCGGCTGGTCCTTCTAATACGTCACCATAAATTGAAAATCTTGAGCCATGGCAAGGGCAATCCCATGATTTTTCACCATTATTCCACTCGACCTCACAACCTAAATGAGTACAAGTTGTGTCTACACAATGAACTTTACCATTTACATCTTTATAAGCTCCAACTCTTTTCCCATCTAGTGTTACGACTGAGCCCTCATCATTGTATAACTCTTCTATTTTTCTAGAAACAGGTTCTAATTTTCCTTCAATTAAATGTTTAGCTACATCTAGGTTTTGCATTAAGAAATGCTTGATACTAGGGTCTGCTTGAAATCTCGAAGGAGTGAATACATCAGCATCAACAGCTTCTTTTCCTAAAATTAAATTACTTATTAACTGGGCAGAGACTGTTCCACTTGTCATACCCCATTTACGGAAACCAGTGGCTACATAAATGTTTTGATGTTTTGATGATAGTCTACCAATATAAGGCATTTTATCTAAAGTGATTAAATCTTGGGTAGACCATCTGAATAATACATCTTCAATTCCAAAGGTTTCTTCACCAAAAAGTTTTAAATTTTCATAAAAACTCATAGTACGAGTTTCTACACCAGTTTTATGACTTTCCCCACCAATTAGTACTAATTCTTCATTATTATATTTAAATGATCTTAGAGACCTTTTCGGATTTTCCGCACTAATGTACATGCCTCCTGGATAAGCTGTTTTTACTTTTGCAGCTAAGGCATATGAACGATCAGCATGTAATTTCGTAAAAAAGAATTGATTTCCATCGTAAAAAGGAAAATGGGATGCACTAACAACATGCTTACATTTAATTTTTCTTCCACTTTGAGTGACTACGACTGGGCTGTTACCTGTTTCAACGTCAATGACTACAGTTTCTTCATAAACCTTTAATCCATTTTCAATTGAAGCTTTTAATAAATGAATCAAGTATTTTAGTGGGTGAAACTGAGCTTGGTCCCTCATTGTAATCGAATATTTTGTATCAAAAGGTAATAATGTTTTTACTGCTCCAAATGAGTCGATTCCTAACTTTTCATAAGCTTTCAATTCATTTTCTAAATTTCCTACATAATCATCTAAAGTCGTATAAATCGTTGCATCTTGGGTCTCATAATTACATTCTATTTGGTTGTCATTCGTATATTTTTTAATAAAATCCATTGCATTTTTAGTGGAATGATAAAAGATTTTTGTCTTTTCTAATCCAAAATGTTGAATTAGCTCATCATATATTAAATCATGCTGTGCTGTTACTTTTGCAGTCGTGTGGCCGGTTGTTCCATTAATTATTTTATTCGCTTCAATTAAAGCCACCTTCATTCCCGCTTGCGTTAAAAAATATGCGGTTGAAATTCCCGTAATTCCGGCACCAATGATTACAGCATCAAACTCTTCGTCATCGTTAAACGGTTCAAAAGTAGGAATATTTAGTCCACTTCTCCATATTGGCTTTGAGTGCTTCGGCAAGCCATTATAATCTATCTTTTCATTCATCTTTAAATACCTCCATTTATGTTATGTGGTTATTATTACCAAATTAATGGATGTTCATTAAACTAAGTTTTCAATACTACTAATTAGTAAATATTGTTAAAATGGAGATAATGATGAATGCTCATCTAACAAAGTAAAAAAATAGTTAATAATTAGTAAAGAGGGTAATTTACATGGCTTATAGAATTAAAGACACTTTAATTTCTGAAACTGATTTAAAAAATAGAGTAAAAGCACTTGCCGAACAAATTGAACATGACTTTAATAACGAACCACTAATCCTTGTAGTTGTTTTAAAAGGATCATTTGTATTTGCAGCTGATCTAGTTCGTGAAATGAAAAGTAATATTAATGTAGATTTTATTTCTGTTTCCAGCTATAGTAACCAAACTGAATCAACTGGAAAAGTAAGACTGTTAAAAGATTTAGATGAGAATATCACAGATAAAAACGTGGTGGTAATTGAAGATATCATTGATAGTGGTCTAACATTACACTTTTTACGTGACCATCTTCAAATGCATAAGCCAAAATCGATTAAGATTTGTACTTTATTAGATAAACCTGAAAGAAGAAAAATCGATCTACCAGTTGATTATGTAGGTTTTGTCATTCCTGATGAGTTTATCGTTGGCTATGGAATTGATTACGCACAGCAGTATCGAAACCTACCATATATCGCAACTGTAGAAGAATATTAATTTAATCAAAACCATGCCGTTTGATTTTTTATCAAACGGTTTTTTTTATTTCCTGTTAACTTTTTTATTGATTAAGTCGATTAATAAGTTTCGATCCTCTGGAAAACTAAGCTCTATTTCAAGAATTTCATCTGCAGATTTCCAAGCAATATCATATATTAGTTGATCAGGGTCTTGAATTTTAGCATTACCACCAATAATTCTAACTTCGAAATAATGTACTTCTACCTGAAAACCATATGAAATACCTTCTTTTATAAACAATTGCTTAATTACTTCAACTTCATATCCTGTTTCTTCGAATATCTCTCTTTTACAACACTCTTCAATCGATTCATTTTGTTCTAAACCGCCTGAAGGAGTAGCCCAAAGCTTTTGTTCATCAGGCTTGCCTTGAAGTACCATTAAAACCTGCCCTTTACGATTGATACAAATACCAGTTGCCCCAATCCATTTCTCCATGAAAAGCCACCTCTTTTAGTTACTTTATTTAATCTAGCTATTCGATCATTTAATGTTTTATCCTGTTGAAAATGTTCCTTTTGATATTTATATAATTTCTTGGGAAAAATAACTCAAAATTAGTAAACGGGGTGAATTTATGAATCGCAAATTACTACTCATTTTCTTGGTCGTTGTTTGTTTAATTTTTCCGAACTTTAGTTACGCCGAAACTACTGCCAACCCATTAAAAATTGCGTTTGTTCGCGATGGATTCGTTTGGATAAAAATAAATAATAAAGAGGAAAAAATAACAAAAGCAAAAGGGGTTTATTCGAATCAGCCTGAGTGGTCTTTTGATGGGAACTATTTAATGTTTCAAAAAGAAATACCAACTGGTCCTACAGCATCATATCCCACTCGCTCAGAAATATGGATTTATAATATGAAAACCAAAAAAGAACAAAGGATCATTTCCGATGGCGAGAATCCTAAATGGTCCCCTACTAAAAATATTTTTGCTTTTCTAGATAGTGGTGTGTTGAATGTTTCTGATTTTAAAAATTTTTACAATATTGCACTAGGTGTGGATGATTATAATTGGATTCCAAACGGTAAAGGCTTTATAGCTTCATCAGCGGCAGCACTAAATCCGGACGGATGGACAAATCCAGTTTTATATAAAATCACCTTACCAAATGATTTAAAAAATATTACTAGCGCAACAAATACTGTAAAACAATTTTTTGTTGTTCCTAAAACCTTAACAAAAGGCAATACTTCCATTCCGTCCATAAATGCATCAACATTTCAATTTTCGCCTGATCAAAAATGGATTTCTTTTATAGTTAACCCAACAGCTTCTTGGTCTATGGATAGCGATATGCTTTGTATCATTTCTTCAGATGGAAAGGTTTTTGAAGTTCAAGATGAAATTATTTTACATTTAGATAATCCAAAATGGGCTCAAACTAAAAATATTTTAGGATACATTGCAGGTGGGGGCAGATTAGTTTTTGGATACAAAAATAAAAAAATGAATATTACTGAAATGCCGGCATTTACATCTACAAATTTAACACCACCACATTATGCTGAATTAGGATTTACATGGTGTGATGATACATCGATTGTTGTTTCAAGAGTAAAAGAAAGTGAGTGGTCAAATGATGAAAAGAAACGACCAAAACCATCATTAAATGTGATTAATCTTTCTACTCATAAACAATTAAAAATAACGAATCCACCAACTGGAATAGGAGATTATAACCCAGTCTATTCTAAGTCTACCAATAAAATAACGTGGACTAGAAAAGGCGAATTAGATATTGTCGGTAATGTATGGATCGCCAATTTAGATGGTAGTAAACCTAAAATTTTATTAAAAAATGTTAGTTCATATTCTATTTTTGAACGATAAAAAAAGGATGAATTTAGTTTCATCCTTTTTCCATTTCAAGACCATTAACAAAAGAATCATTTTGTAAAACTGGTACTACTTTAAAATGGTTTAATTGACTACAGTGCATAACATCATCTTCAAAGCCCTTCATTCTCAGCTCTCTTCCACTTCCACATTCCCAAATCAATTCTTTAATTTTATGTTTCGAGTAAAGAAACGCGCCAATACAAACTTCCGCTTCTGGTGACTTTGTTCCTTCTAACTCTGCTAAAATAGCTCCTGCTCCTAAATAATCTTCAATAGAAGGTCGCAGTGCATCCTCATTTTTATGTAAATCATTCCAAACCTCACCGCACGGAATGACTGTTATATTGACATTTTTTTCTTTTTTTAGGCGATTAGCCAAACTTGCAACCGAAGACGCATTAAGTAAAGAGCCAATCAATAACGCTGGTACCTTTGAAGCAATCCATGAACAAAATGCCCCATTTAGTGAACATAAAACAAATTTATTATTGGCATGACGTTCAATAAATGATACCGGCGAAAGAGTTGCCTTCCCTAAAACTGCCGCTTCATTTCTTCCTAAAATATACTCTGCTCCAATCTTTTTAGCATAATCTTTCCCATCTAAATTTGGTGGATATGGATAGACAATTGCGTTTTGAACTACAGCTGAAACAACAGTCGATGAAAAACTAAGAACATCAACAATAATCGTAATATCCCCTCGTTCCGCTGCTTCCCTTGCACCCCTTTTTCCCCACTCTACGCGGCATTCATAATTAGATTGATCGAACATGTTCTAAATCCCCTTTATTAATCTTTTAAAATCGTCATACATAGAAAAAGCAATACTCTTTAAAAGTATTGCATCCGTGTGTAGACAAGTTTAAGATTTTTAGATTGACTAACGATATGTAACTTCTGTATACCCTAAACTATTTTTAGTTGTCTTCATCGGCTTATTAGGATAATAGAACACTAAATCTTTATAATTCATCTTATATTTACTTGTTTTAAAGTACTTGTTCAGATACACCGTTCTCATTTTTTCACCATCTACATAGATTGCTTTTCCTTTAGGGCGATCCTTATCAAATCCATAAATTAGTTGATCATTTAAAAAATGCATCCCCTTTCCATCTCCTACATACAAATGCTCTGCACCTGAAATGGAAGCAAAATTCATATTTAAAAACGATGATGTTTTAAATATATAAATACTATGCGGTATATCAGTAATACAAAGCATGTATGGACTATTCGGGATCTTAACCAACTTGTATTCCACTTTTTTTAATTCTGGTAAATCCTTATGAATAGCGAAATTAACTGCTTTTTCTTTTGAATTAAAACTTATTGATATGTAAGTACATATGCTCACTAATGCTACAAAAATTAGCAAGAATGTAATTCTCTTTTTACTCATGTTATAACTTCCCTATTTAGACATTTATTTTATTCAGGAAAAGAGCATACACCTAAACGATTTCCTTCTAAATCTTTAAATTCAAACCATTTAAACGTTCCATCTTCATTCAATTGCTCTAATTCTACATTATGTTCTTTTAAATGATTATAAGCTTGTTCGATATTTGAAGTATAAAAATTAAAACTCATATGCGTATTTGGATTATCTACTTGATTTGTTTTTCTCACTAACGTTAATGGTGTTTCTCCTATATTTAATGCCGCATATCCATTCATCGGATCGTTCCATCTAACCGTAAAACCCAATACCTTAGCAATACCAATCTACCGCTTTCTCAAAATCAGTTTCTTGCAGAAAAACTGTATCAATTCTTTTAAACTGCTCTGACATAGCTAAGTCCTCCTTTTTTACTACTTACTATTTATTCAACACTTGTAAACTATTTCCTTTTATATTTCATGCTTAAAATAAAGGGATTTTACTATAATTAGTCAATTATTTATAAATATTGAAAC
>NZ_NTZO01000150.1 GCF_002559405.1 Bacillus sp. AFS001701
ATTAAAATTTTTCATACTATTAGTATATTACATGTTACAAAAATATTAAATATATATTAATAGGATTAAATCTAATTTAAATTACCTTTAAATGAAGTTAAAAAAATTCACTTCACTTAAAGGTAAATAAATTAAGTGATACAATCATAAACTAGCAAAGTCCATTTTTAGTCTCGTGAGGCATTTACAATTAATTGTGCCATTCTTCTTGGGTACATTTTTGCAGTTGACATATGATCACCACTTCCTTGTATAAAACGATAAACTCCTAATCTACTAGCCATATGAGGATACCAACCCGAATTTTCGCCTGCAGGTACTACTGTATCTTCTTGTAAATTAATAAAGCTTCTTGGAGTAGATAATTGGTAAAACGTTTTTAAATCTAGCTTTTCGACAAGGGGCGTTGCCGGTTCAGGTGTTGTCGCATTATAAATTTGCCGTGCCGTTTGTATATCAGCCAAGTTGACAAAGACATCTCGGAAGTATTGAAATGGTAGTTTGATTGTATTATCAGACGATTGTTTTGCTAAATCTAAAAGGAATTTCTGTGCTTGAGGTGGAAATTGATCTGCCAGGCTTTCGCCGTCATTTAAAACAAAAGCATTCCAAAAAACTAACCGTTTAATTCGGTCGTGAAGCTGTTCAGCGACTTTTTGAATGACAGTACCACCAAAGCTGTGACCTATTAAAATAATATTATTAAGCTTATTAGACGTTATATAATGTACAACTTGTTTTGTAATCATCTCATGATTTACATTTTTATCTTTATCTGTACCATGCCCAGGCAACTGTGGTGTGTGAACAATATGTCCCATTTTTTGTAGTTCTCGTGCTATTCCGTGCCAAAAGAATGGATCAACCCATGAGCCATGAACTAAAACGAAAGTAGCTTGAGCATGCTGACGATAAAAAATGTCAGATTGGTCAATTGAATGATGCTGTTGATGAATAGGATATGATTGATATTCGTTATACCAATATTGGTGATAATCATAGTAAGGATTATTCTGATTTGGATTCATATTTTGATTTCTGTAGTTTATAGGTTGAATCATTTCATGGGATTTTTTACTGGTCATGCTAATTAGTCCCTCCTCGTTAATCTTTCTCATCGTATGCACCTATTCGTTAGAAGGTGCCCACTTAACTAATGGAAATATAAGTAAGTAAAGAGGGGGAAAAATAATATTTTAGGAGGAGAATATTATCAAAAAAGCTATTATTTTATTAATACTATTGTTAATTGTTTGTACAAGTGTTTACTTTGCGGTGAAAGATAAAGTTTTCCAAGATTCATCAAAATCGAATCCAAATAAAAATACAAATCATCAAACGGAAACAGAGACAAATCATTCTAGTCAACTTTCAACGGAGGAAATTTTAAATAATATCCTTTCAAGCGCTAAAGAAGGAGAAATTCCAAACCAAAGAAATATAGAAGTAGGGAAGACTTCTTTAAAAGATTTAACGGAGCAGTTTGGGGAATCTACCCAAAAAGATCAGGTGGCTAATGGTACGTACTTAACTTATCAAAAACAAGGATTTGCAGTAGGATATGATCATCAAAATCGAATTTACGAAGTTAGATCGTATGATTCTAATTTAAAAAAAATTCACTATGACGATATTATGAAACAATTAAAAAAGCCAAGTAAAATTAAATATTATAAGGATCAACAAGTTGATCAAATTATTATAGTTTATGAACTGCCAAATCATATTGAACTGAAGTTTATTTTACCAAGACCAACTAGTGAAAATAATAATCCAAAGTTGCATCATACGTCAGTATCAATGATTGAGCAGCTTAATCCTAGTACTGGCACTAATCTAGATCAGCTTTTAAATGAGATGACACTTCAAGAAAAAATAGGTCAAATGATTATTTCAGGTTTTTACGGACCGAATTACTCAAGTAGTTTAAAGGAACTAGTTGAACAATATCATATTGGTGGATTTATTTTTTACAATGAAAATCTAACGAATAACAGTCAAACGGTTAAACTTGTAAATTCAATAAAGACTGCTAATCGAAATAATCATTTACCGATTTTATTCGGAGTTGATCAAGAAGGTGGAAGAGTTTCTCGTTTACCAGGAAATCTTGGTCAAGTACCGTCAAACGAAATAATTGGTAAGAAAAATAATGGGCAATTTTCATTTGAAATAGGTCAAATACTAGGAGAACAGCTACAAGCTTTTGGGTTAAATATGGATTTTGCACCTGTTTTAGATGTAAATAGTAATCCTAAAAATCCGGTCATTGGTGATCGTTCATTTAGTAATATTCCAAAAACTGTAAGTAATTTAGGAATTCAAACAATGAAAGGGATTCAATCAGAGAAAATCATCCCGGTTATAAAGCATTTTCCGGGCCATGGTGATACTTCGGTTGATTCGCATTTAGAATTACCAGTTGTAAACAAATCGTATACTGATTTAAAATCATTGGAATTAATACCGTTTAAGGACGCTATTAACCAAAACGCAGATGCTGTTATGGTTGCACATATTTTATTACCAAAAATTGATCCGAAATACCCTGCTTCAATGTCTAAAATGGTCATTACTTCAATGTTAAGGGATGATTTAAAATATGATGGAGTAGTTATGACGGATGATATGACGATGGATGCAATTGGAAAAAATTATAATTTAGAAAAAGCAGCGGTTACTTCCATTTTAGCTGGAAGTGATATCATTATGGTTGCTCATGATCCTAACAAAGTAAAAGCTGTTTATAAAGAAATCGAAGCAGCCGTGAAAAACAAAATAATTTCAGAAGAACGTATAAACGAGAGTGTGAAACGGATCATTTTACTTAAACAAAAATATAAACTAGATAATAATCAAGTAAAGCCGATGGACCTACAAAAGCTCGTTGAAAAAACAAATAAGTTATTAAATAAGTAGAAAAATTAGCAAAAAAAGGAAATTACCACCTTTTGTCGAATAAATAGTCTAAAAAGGTGGTGTTCTTTCTGGGTAGTAAGATTTCAGATGCAGGATTAATGCTATTGGCTATTTTTAAAGAACTTCAAGAAAAAGAGCCTGACTTTGAAAAAGGGCTTCATAATGAAGTAGGAGTAGAAATTGATGATGTCGAACCTGCATTAATAGAATTGGAAATGCAAGGATTTATAAACGGTTTAACTTGGATTAAGAGTGATATCGATCAAAAAGAAATTGCTTCATTATTTAATATTTCCATAACACCTACAGGATTAGCTAGAGTAATAGAATTATTAAGATGAAATGTATACATATAAAATGATTACCTCAAATGTTTAAGACATTTGAGGTTTTTTGAAAGAAAAAAGGAGGAAATAATAATGAAAATTAAAAAAGTAAATCCCGAGTCTGTTGCTGCACCTGTTGGCCAATATAGTCATGTCACAATTGTCCCAAGACATGCAGAACTAGTTGTTTTATCTGGCCAAGTTTGTCCGGAACTTAGGGACTACAAAAAAATCCCTAGTTTTACTAAGGATTAAAAATAATTTTAATTATGATAAACGCACGCTTGATTTAGAATATACAAGTTCATAGTATTCAGACATTTCTTCTTCTGTTATATTGTATCTTCTTTGAATTTCATTGTGTTCTTCCAATAAGTTTTTTGACCATTCCATTGATTGTCTATCTGTTATCCTACCACTCTTTAGTAACATTTTATTTTTTGCAAATTCTGACCTGAATTTAAGTTCGAATTCTGCAATTTCTACGATTTCTTCAGGAGAATGTTTGTCTTCGTTATGTATAGAAGTGCTATTCATTTTAAGTATTATACCAATTATTACAATTACAATTACAATAAACCATACCATAATATCACCACCTTTCATTTTCATAATATCATGTATAAATAACTAATAGTTAAACTATTCCAAAATTTATACGCCTTAAATTTTTGTATTTTCCCCAATCTGTTGGTGCTGTACTTTGATAGGTACAAAACTGTTGGAGCCAATTTCATTCTGGTAACCCACCTGCAACAACTTATGCTTATGTATCAGCTTTAGCAAATTCAGACATTAAAATAGAAGTTGAAGCATGGGCAGCAAGATAACCAACTCAAGTTCGTTACGTACCATCAATTGTTATTGAAAAAACCAAGTATGGTAATGATTGGTATAACATAGCCAACTTTGGGAAACTTAAAGTGGAGGTAATTCGGTTCGAAAGCGAGATGAAAAATTGAAATGGATGAATTCGAGTCTCAATTAAATCCCACTGTAAGAAAAAATATAACAAATACACTAACTCAACTTAATTTAAAAATCGAAGGCATGATTGGTAGAATTGAAAATAAAGGATGCGGCATTTTAACTGAATTTGAAAATATTCATCGCGTCTTTAATAATTTACAAATGGATGCAGCCTCATTTTATTTAAATTCATATCTTTCACCGTATACTGATATCTTTGATGAATTGACAATCACAGTTCAACACTTATCCAAACGCAAACATGGCGGATTAATTGTTGTAAAAAGAGACGACTCACTTGAAGAATTGATGAGTTCCGGGATCCACGTCGGTGCAAAACTATCTCCAGCATTGCTAGAATCAATTTTTTATCCGGGAAGCCCGTTACATGACGGAGCGGTACTGGTTGAAAATAACATGATCATTTCAGCTGGTAATGTACTTCCACTTTCGAAAATTACATACGATAATAAAAAACTTGGAACAAGGCACCGAGCAGCAGTTGGAATTTCCGAACAAAGCGATGCACTTGCTCTTGTAGTATCAGAAGAAACAGGAAACATATCTTTCGCTTATAAAGGAAGCTTATATCCTGTTAAATATGGAGCACCTATTAATTGAAACTGAAACGGTCTTTTTGATCGTTTTTTTGTTTGGCTTTGTGAAGTGGATTGTTGATTTATTTATATAACTAAAATGGGAGTTTAGTTTCAATATGTTGCATTTATTTGGTAAACTAACATATAATTAATTCATCAAGAAAATTTGATGAAGGAGAAAGCACATGACTGAGATGACACAACAGTTCCAGAAATATGAGCAGAAATTTAAAGCGTTAGCTGATCAAAAGCGTCTAGAAATCATGTATGAGCTTTGCCAAAGAGGAAGTACATGTGTATGTGATTTAACTGAAACATTTGATATGACACAATCAAAGCTCTCTTATCATTTGAAAATCTTACTAGACGCAGGGCTCATTAATAAAGAGACAAAAGGTACATGGAGCTATTACGATTTGAACGACACTGAAGTAAACAGCTTGCTATCCGAAGAGCTTTGTTGTATTTTCCGAAAATCAGATAACGGTAAAAGTAACAGTAATTGTTGTTAATTTTTTTTAATCATTAAATCAATTTATTTTTGATTTATAAATTAAGGGAGGAATTCTGTATGAAATATGTTCATGTAGGGGTTAACGTAACAAATTTAGAGGCATCTATTGTTTTTTATCAAAAGGTATTTGGTTTAGCACCTGTTAAAGTGAAGGAAGGATATGCAAAGTTTCTGTTAGAAAATCCGGGTCTTAATTTCACGTTAAATGTTCGTAATCAAGTTGAGGGTAATCAAGTAAACCACTTTGGTTTCCAAGTTGAAACTTCCGAAGAAATCTTAGCTCATAAGGAAAGACTAGAAAAAGAAGGCTTCTTTGCCCGTGAAGAAATGGATACAACTTGTTGCTATGCGGTACAAGATAAGTTTTGGGTAACAGATCCAGACGGAAATGAATGGGAATTCTTCTATACAAAAGCAGATAGTGAAGTTCAAAAAATAGAAAATACGTCTTGTTGTAAAACTTCCACAGAATCTAAATTTAATTCTTGTTGTTAGTGTGTAAAAGGAGAAGAGAATGAAACGATTATCATTTTTAGACAGATATTTAACCCTTTGGATATTCATAGCAATGGCAATTGGGATAATTCTTGGTATTTCAATACCTGGATTTGTAGATAGCCTAAACAAGTTACATGTTGGAACGACTTCAATACCTTTAGCTATCGGATTGATTTTAATGATGTATCCGCCACTGGCTAAAGTTCGTTATGAAGAGATCGGAAGAGTATTTAAGGATGTAAAAGTATTATTTCTATCACTAATTCAAAACTGGTTAATTGGACCAGTATTAATGTTTTTATTAGCAATTATCTTTTTAAGAGATTATCCAGAGTATATGGTTGGTTTAATCATGATTGGTTTAGCACGATGTATTGCGATGGTGATCGTATGGAATGATTTAGCTGATGGTGATCGTGAGTATGCGGCTGGATTAGTAGCCTTTAACTCCATTTTCCAAATGATCTTCTTCTCTGTTTACGCATATTTCTTTGTAACAGTATTACCAAAAGTTTTTGGTTTAGAAGGTATGTCAATCGATATTACAATGCCAGAAGTAGCAAAATCAGTTTTCATCTATTTAGGAATTCCATTTTTAGCAGGACTATTTACAAGGTTAATTCTTGTAAGAGCCAAAAGTAGAGATTGGTATGAAAAAGAATTTATTCCTAAAATCAGTCCAATTACGTTAATTGCATTATTGTTTACTATTGTTGTGATGTTCTCATTGAAGGGAGAAGTAATTGTAGAGCTTCCTTTAGATGTTGTTCGTATTGCAATTCCTTTATTAATCTATTTCATCATTATGTTCTTTGTTTCTTTCTTCTTAGGGAAGAAATCGGGAGCAAGTTATGGAGTTTCAACAACTTTAGCTTTCACAGCTGGAAGTAATAATTTTGAATTAGCAATTGCAGTTGCAGTTGGAGTGTTTGGAATTAATTCAGGAGTAGCATTTGCAGCAGTAATTGGTCCATTGGTTGAAGTACCCGTAATGATTGCGTTGGTTAACGCAGCGTTGTGGATGAGAAGAAAATATTTTGCAAAAAAAACATCAATATAATTTTAAACAAAGGTGGAATAAACATGGCAGAAAATAAAAAAACAATTTACTTCTTATGTACTGGAAACTCCTGTCGCAGCCAAATGGCAGAAGCATGGGGGAAACAATATTTAGGAAATGAATGGAATGTCTTATCAGCTGGGATTGAAGCACACGGTGTGAATCCAAATGCAATTAAAGTAATGGATGAAGTTGGCATCGATATTGGAAATCAAACATCAGATGTAATCGATAATAACATCTTGAACAATGCAGATTTAGTAGTGACTTTATGTGGTCATGCGAATGATGTATGTCCAGTAACACCACCACATGTGAAACGTGTTCATTGGGGATTTGATGACCCAGCTGGTCAAGAATGGGGTTTATTCCAAAGAGTTCGTGATCAAATTGGACTTCGTATTAAACAATTTGCTGAAACTGGGGAATAGATAAAGAACCTTCTATCATGGAAGGTTCTTTTGTTTTCATAGATCAATGGGACTCTGGTATTCACATTTCACTTGGACGAAATATCTTAAGGGATAATATCACAAAACAGACTTTTCTAGTACGCAAAATTCAACATTTTAGTTTAACAGAGCTAAATATTTAAACACTAAATGGTATAATGAAACACTACACTTGCATTAGGTGATAAGGTCAATTGTCTCTATTTTATTACCTATAAAAAAAGCTTAATTTAAAATTAGGTATTAAATAGATGCCTATTGTGCAATAAATTAAAACGGTCAATTGTCTTTTTGATGTCCTCTTTTTACTGCCTCTTCTGATCGTGCTGTGAAAATTTGAAAGGTAATACCGAATTTGTCGGTTACAATAGCGTAGGCAGGACTAAAATGAACTTGTTTCAATGGCATCACCACTTGACCATCTTGTTTCAACAATTCGTACAACTTATTTGTTTTCTCTATTTCATTGGTAGTAATACAGATATTAACATTGTTCCCGTTTCGATATTGTAAACCTGGAAACAGATCAGCAATCATGATATTGGTCTCGCCGATTTTTAATATTGCGTGTGCTACTAAATCTTTCAAATTTTCTGGGAGAGGGGAATTAGGATCTTCTGGTGCATCCCCAAATGATTGGCAAAATAAAAGTTTTGCATCGAGTGATTCCTTGTAAAAATCAATCGCTTCCTTTGCATTTCCATCCATCATCAAAAATGAATTCAGTTGTACTGTCAAATTAAACAACTCCTTTAGATTTTAGTGTAATATGTTTGTTTAAATCTTTGTTCAAGTTAATAATCCAATATAAAAATGGGACTGTATTGTTTCCTACATCAATATTGATTACACTTACTAGTGTAGTGCCTAAAGGTGACAAATCTAGGCACCATTAAGAGGTGTTTTATGAAAAAAACAGAACGAATAAATCAAATACTTCGGTTCATCAATCAAAAACAGCATTTTACACTTCAAGATTTAATGCAGGAATTTCAGATTTCAAAAAGGACAGCACTTAGAGATGTAGCTTCATTAGAAGAAATTGGAGCTCCAATTTACGCAGAATATGGTCGTTATGGGGGATATCGTTTACTTAATCAAATGAAGCTTCCACCTATTTATTTTAATAATCAAGAACTCCTTGCGCTTTACTTTGCAATGCAGTCACTTCGAAGCTTTTCAAATTTACCTTTTCAAGTATCTTATCGTACAATTCATGAAAAATTCATAAATGTACTGTCGGAATATCAAAAACAAGATATAGAGCGGATGCAAAATCGCGTATCCTTTCAACATACTGTACAAATCAAAGAAAGCATATATTTAGAAATATTATTAATGGCAGCTGTTCAAAATATTGTACTAAAAATAACATATCAAAACAGCTTTCGTACTATTCACCCGATTGTTATATACGTGATGAAGGGATATTGGTATTGTCAAGCATATGATATGGATAAAATGGCTTACCGTGTTTTTCGCTGTGATCGGATCTCTTCGGCTGAAGTAACAACCATTCAACCTTTGGAGGAATTAAAAGAAATTACTAAGCAAAATTCGCATTCACTTTGGAAGCCGTCAGAAAATGCAATACGATTTAAATGGTTAATTAATCAAGCAGGAATAGAACTATTTCAACAGGAACATTATCCATCCATGGAATTAATCTATGAGTTGGAAAATGCATATATTATTGGTACATATGAGCCAAATGAACTTGGCTTTATCATTAATTATCTTGCTAGATTAGGACAAACAGTAAAAATCATAGAGCCTACTAATTTAAAGGAAACTTTACGACAATATTTTAGAGATATTCTTGAAAATATATAATCGACGGGTTTGATCAGCTTAAGGCATACAAATTTGAAAAAGAACAGGTTTAAGCAATTAACGCAATGCTTTAGTTGAATAAGTATTCCTAAAGGTTGTCAAATTAGACAACCTTTTTTTAATTCAAAAATCACCATTTAAATTTGACGGAGCCTTTTGTTTTATAATTATTTTACTTTTTTCAGATTTTATGGATTGTATTGTTTTTGAAATCATATTATGATTATACTTAATTATTCCGATACGAAAGGTTGGTTTTATGTATGTCTGATTCAAAACTAAATACAATTCCATTACCTTTAGTTCGTACAAATCAATGGACGATCTTTATTTCTGTTATATTAACTTGGATTACTGGTCAGTACTGGCTACTACTCATTCCTTTAATAAGTGGACTAAGTGGATTACTTTTTGATTTCCATCCAATCATAAAATTTGCTAAACGTTTTTTAAAAAAGAAACCATCGAGCTATCTGCAAGAGGATAAAGGTCAACAAAATTTTAATCAAACTATTGCAGTAACGTGTTTATCTCTAGCATTTATTGGAGCATTAGTTGGTTGGAACGTATTATTTTATGTGTTTTCAATTATGGTCGCATTAGCATCGTTTATCGCAATCATGGGATTTTGTATTGGATGCTATATACATTTTCAATGGAACCAATATAAATATCGAAAAAGCTTAAGGTAATTTAAAATTAAAGCCTTCTCGTAAATGAGAGGGCTTTTTTTATGATATGAAGTCAATATTCTGATCGAAATAGGAGTTGATTTTAAAAATATGGAAGAATAATTGAAACTCGTAATATATAATTAATTGGTTTATTCCAATTATTTGTATGATATATGCTATGATATAATAATAAGTCTTTTATCGGTGGTGATTTGGATGGAAAAAGCTCAATTCTCAGAAGAACTTATGAGGTATATTTCAAATATGAATCGTGAGAATTCTGTTGTTCAGTTTTCTGTTCCAGGCAAAAGACGATTCACTCTTGTTCTTCAAGAAGAAGAAAAATCTATTAAACCAGACATAGAAGCAAATCCTGAAATAGAGATTATGATTAGAAAAAGTCAGGATGAGTACAAAAAAGGTTTAGGGGTGTCAACATCTGATTTTTTAAAGTCAATCTCCTCTAAAGACTTTATCTAATGATTTTTAGAAATGTAGCAATCGTATTTCCAGTTGGAAAATAATTAAAATCAGAGTCTTCTCATTAAATGAGAGGGCTTTTTTTATGTTATGAAAACATATTTCGGTATAATAGAGCTAGTATTTGAAATTGTGGTGTTCCCAAAGGTTTTAAAGAAAATTAAACAAAAAGATAAATTAGAAATTAGAAATTGACTTAAAAATTAAGCGGAATAGATAAAATTATTGCTTCAGGAAGGAAGAATAAAAATAATGATTAAATGGAAAGAAGATATTGTTATTAATACAAATATCGAAAAAGTATGGAGTCTATTTTTAGATAAAAATATTAAGAAAATAATGCCAAAGGTTGAAGAGCATAATTTAATCGATAAAAAAGAAAACGAAGTAGGTGCAAAGCATCAACAGAGTTATAGAGAAGGAAAACGTGTTGAATCTTATATTGTTGAAACTTTAGCATACGAAGATACTGAATCATATAAAAAAAAGCAAATCCATTTTGTTTTAGCAAATGCATTTGAAACGAATCTGACATTTACATTAGAAAAAATCGATGATACACATACAAAATTTATTTATGAAGGCACGAATGCTGGAGTGAATTTTATCGGACGAGCAATGTTAAAGCTAGCTAATCCAAAGGGGAATAATTTAAAAGTTGTACATGAATTTTTAGAGAGAGTCGATCAAGAAGCTATAAAGGAGTAGAATGAATAAAAGCTTCTATACCAAAAAAGGAGAGCATCTAATACTCTCCTTTTTTTTATTTATTTTGATACTTTACTTAATAATTCATATGAATATAAACGTGCTGCATGATCGAAAACAGAACCATTTACCATAATCTCATCAGCTTTTGTTATATTTAATATAGCTTGTAGTTTTTCAGTAACGGTTTTGAGTGTACCAATAGCAGATAGTTTCATTTGATTTTCAAGTGTCTCTTTTTCAAATGGACTCCAAATTTCATCCATATCGTCAACTGGTGGTTTTAAAAGAGCTGGTTTACCACCTCGAACTAAGTTTAAAAATGATTGTTGCTGTGTTGTGAAAAGTCTTTTTGCTTCTTGATCTGTGTCAGCAACGACAACATTTAAGCCAATCATTGCATATGGTTCATCTAATACTTCAGATGGTTTAAAATTATTATGATACAACTGCATTGCTTGGACTGTATAGTCAGGTGCGAAATGAGCTGCAAATGCAAATGGTAAGCCTAATTCAGCAGCTAACTGTGCACTAAAGCCACTTGATCCTAGTAGCCAAATTGGTATATTTAACCCTTCACCAGGAACGGCTTGAACTGTTAAGCTGCCTATTCCACCTGGCGGATTAAAGTAAGTACGTAATTCCTCTAATTGAGCAGGGAAGTCTTCATGGCTGCGTAAATCTCTACGTAACGCTCTTGTTGTTGACATATCACTACCCGGGGCACGACCTAATCCAAGATCAACACGACCTGGATGTAGTGATTCTAATGTACCAAATTGTTCTGCTATGACTAATGGAGCATGATTTGGTAACATGATGCCTCCTGAACCAACTCGTATCGTTGATGTTCCACTTGCAATATGTCCAATTACAACTGAGGTAGCTGAGCTTGCAACTGCTGGCATATTATGATGTTCGGCAAACCAGTAACGGTGATATCCCCATTTTTCAGCATGCTGTGCTAAATCAAGACTATTTTTAAACGCATCAGCAGGAGTGCTTCCTTCAACAACTGGTGCTAAGTCTAATACAGATAAAGGTATTTCTCTTAAATTCTTAGCAACTTTATCTTGGAAACGGTTATTCATCATAAAATTTTCCTCCTAAAAAACAATTTTCAATATATGGAAATAACGAGAAGTTTTCATTTGATAAACTGTGTTTTAATTATATACAGTATGCTAAGATTATAGAAAATCTAAGGACATAATACAAGCTTTTGAACTTGGAAATATTTATACAAGTAAACTTCATATGGTAACAAGAAGTATTTTTGGTAAAAAGAAAAAAATTTGTAAATAAATGTATAGAATAAATTTTTAGAATCATACTATCTTTAATCTGATAA
>NZ_NTZO01000151.1 GCF_002559405.1 Bacillus sp. AFS001701
CTTTTTGGGGTCTTGACCATTTAGCTCCTAGTTTTTACGAGTTTTTAAATTAAATTTTTAAAATCTAATTTTAGTAGAGCTATGAATCATCAGAAATGAATTGCATTGTTATTTAAGTAATAATTATAGTGCTTTGTCATACTTACTTCTAAATAATCAAACGAATTTATTAACTCTAATGCTTTTTCATTATTATCATATATTGCATCAACACTCGGTAAATTTACTATCCTATTGTTCAATGTAGGATGTGAAGCGTATTCTGCTTCACGATCACTTAAAGCTTTACCTAATGACTCTTCTATTTGCTTATTGTAAGTTTCAATATACTCACGGTAATAGCTAAAGTAATTTTCAAATTGAAAACCATGAACAATTTTCTCTGTCATTTGTTCATCAATTAATCGATTAAAAACATTACCATGACTTATTAACTTGGATAATGCCTCTTTAAAAATTTCATTTCCACACATTTTTGATGCAATATACTCGGCTCTGTACTCTATTTCTCTAGAAATTTTCATATTATATTTGTGAAAAATTCTAAGATAATACACCATAAGTACTTTTGGTAATATCATTGGAATCGATATAAATATTGGACGACGACGACCATTGTGATTAAATAAGGATGTAATATAGTCTAAATACTTATTTGCACCTTTATAGACTGGCGAAACGAATCGATTGAAAACTAAATCTCTACCCGTAAAATGAGAAAGTTCATGGGTAATAATCGCACGTAGTTCATTTACTGTTAATACATGAAGTAAAGGATAACTAATTGCTAATATTCTTCCTTTTGCAATTCCATTAAAGACATTAATTTTGCCTTCAGACACAAAAAATTTTGATTTCACATGCAAAATGATTGCGTCTGGCATTTGTGAATCCATTTTTCCAGAAAGTTCAGAAATTAAATCACGAAGTTTTGGATGATCATGGGGATTAATTAAAATAGCCGGCTCAAATTGTTTATTTTTAAAAAACATAGAAATGATTGCAATAAAACAACTCACTACTCCAAATATCATTCCAAAAAAAGGTAAAGCATCGAGTAAAATTAATCCAAAATATGCAAATCCTAATTCACCTAAAAATTTACCTACAAAATAATGAATGATAAAAATTAACGCACTTCCAACAAATACGATTAATCCAGTTGTAAATAAAACCATAAGATAAAAACCTGGAACAAATAAAAGAGATGCAAAGATTTTCTTTTTTGATACATTTGGTTCACATTTAATACTATTTTCTGACAACAGATCACTTCCTTTTTATGAAAAGTTCATACATACTATCTACCTTTAAAATTCATAACTTTTAAATACTAGATTTATTTAGTTTACCTACTTCTCTGTTATGCTGAATGATTGCCCAAAATAATACTATGGAAATAATAATATCTTCAAGTTGGAAAAATGAAACAAAAAAAATTACAAGATGAAGTACTATTGCGGTTATGAATATGTATTTGATACTAATTTTTCTAGGGTATATTTCAGCGCTTTTTTTAATGATTATTCCTCCTACTTAGTTATTAGGTTCCACTCAATATAACTATTAGGGATCATTTCTATTTATCAATAAAAATTATATAAGCAATGATCAAAGTAGTCGGAATAATACTAATCCATTTTGGTATGTTGACATTAAATTCATTTAAAATTTTTCTTAATAAGCCATCCGAGAAAGAATAAAGATTTATCGCTAAAAACACAACTAATAAAGCAATTATAATAGAATAATTCTTAAGAAGAAATTTTGTTCCAATAAAAAGAAAAGGTAAAAAAATTATCTCCAAGATGAATTCAGCTAGATCATTCCTTCTATTCTCAAATTTGAAAAGCCATTTCCCATATCTCTTTAATAACGACATTGTCCGAACACCTCTTATGATAAATATTCGCTATTAAATTTACACTTTCCTTTTAAGCTACATTTTTTAGAAGTGCCTACTATTATATTTTTTCTCATTTACGTCCCAAGTTTTATTACCAATCAATAAACCAATTAAACTGGAAAATATTATAGCTATTAAATATGCTGTAATAACATATGGTATATAGGTTAGGATTATTCTATTAAGCACAAACACATTGAATGTGGTAAATAGTAACCAAGATCCTGCAAAAATACATTAACAATAACACTTTGTAATTTTGGGGAATTTCCCTGTTTCATTGAACTTTAAATGTCATTATTGAACTTTACTGCCAGGCTGTGGTATATGAAAACAACAAGATCATTATTCCGTTTTTCTATTCGATTATTGCCTTTGTTGTTATTTATCTCGGTTATATTGTTTTAACGGTTCGTACTTCTAATTAGATTGTTAATAAGTAAAAAAACGGCTGACTTTTATCGTTTTGATTAGAGCAGCCGTTTTTAAGTTTAAATCTATTAACCATATACTCAAATATAAGAATCATTTTCTTTATTTTTTAATTCATGGTAAAAATGTGCCTCACTTGCATTCATATATGGTAACAACCATAAAAACCCAATCCCAAGCGTTAAACCACATAAAATAATCCAACCAATAAAAGAAAAGTCTAAACAAAACAATTTCCACTTATATCCATCCATCATTTTTCTACTTTTGGTTATCGCATCATTAGGAGTTAAATGTGGTTCTTCAATCAATATGTATGGTGCCATTCTATATGAATATGATTTGATAATGCCAGGAACAATCAAAAGCAATGTCCAAAGTGTAGTATATAAATAAGTTAAGAAATTTAGTAAAAATGCATTTAAATATCGGTTCAAGTTTGTAAAATAATAAAATATTGTTTGTAAGGAATATGGTTGCCCATCTTCCTTTGTCGCAAATGTAAATAACCGTGTACTCCCAATCGTAATTATTGCTGAAATAAATAAACTATAAATAAACGATAGGTAGTCATCCCAACTAATTACATAAGATATGTATTTTGTCAATTCATTTTGAATGGGATTTGGGAAATATACAGAAAGTCTATTTTCAACTAATGTAGTTAATAGATGTACTATGATCGTATATCCAATAAATTTTTTCCAATTCCCTCTCAAGGTATCCCTTGCTCTTGAGCGTATTTCTTCTAAATACATGAAAACACCTCCTCTCTGATTATGAATATAAAATTCTACATATTTCTACAAATCCCTTTATAAAATTTTTGTCAACTTTTTTACAAATAATTTATCCACTAAATTTTTGATACAAAAAAACATTCCATAATTAAAAATGGAATGTTTCTTAAAATCACCACTTGTTGTCCAGTCAATCCTGAATTGATTGCTACTGTTTTACATATTAAATAGACCGTCTTCTTTGAAATCACATCACTAGACTCATCTTTGTTGTCTACTTCAAAGATTAATACTCCATCAATTATTTCCATATATTTTTAATAGTTTTAACAGATTTATTTGTCCCTGCATGTTTTAATCCGTAAATATCCTCTATTGTATGTAAAAGATTAAAATGATTAAAATTTTTGTTATATTGTCCTTTTTTCACCATGGGTCCGACAAAAACGGTAGGAATTTTGTTATTATGTGAAAAGTCATCTTCATCCCATGTTACAATTAACAAACTATTATTCTTTTTAGCCCATTTGACATAAGCATCAATTTGTTTTTTTAACCACTGATCTCCTTGTTTAATTGTTCCATCGTGCATGTCATTTTGGAGATTAGGGATTATAAACGAAACAGTTGGCAGTTTACTAAAATTTGTTGGGAATTTTTCTAATGGTTGATTTGCTTTTTTTGAGACATTTGTAAAATTAGCCCAGGGATTGTGTTTGCGTGCATAATCTTTATTGTATTCTCCATTATAACCAATTGAAGGCAAGTCTTCAGAATAACCGGCAAATGTTAGTTTTTTTTCATTAAGCTCACTTGCTAAATTATCTGTTGAGAATTTTGATTTTGGTAAAGCATCGTCAGTGACACCTTGATTTGATCCAGAGATCAAGTCCAAATAATTCGGCTGGCTAGGATGCTCTATTGCATGATAGTTAATTAAGTTGGCACCTTGGGTCATTAGTGAATTAATATAAGGTGCAGTATGATTTCTCATAATTTGCTGTTTCGCATGATTTTCCTCAATTACTATTACAATGTGATCGATTTTTGGAATTTCCGATTCTGTTAGCGAATTGAAATTAAATAATTTCAACGTATTCTGTTTTTTAGTATTAAATTGTATACAAGCAATTAAGACAAAACATATTACAAAAAATACAATAACCCATTTTCTCAACACAACACTACCTTTTTCTTAATTATTTTATTGTTTCAAAGTAATCTATAATTTCTCTTTAAACATTAATTCTCTTTGTATATGTAATTACCCTTCTTGGATTTATCTCTTTCATTTAGTAAATAATGATGTCTTCTTTTTGTTATTAAACTTGCCACGCGCTCAATAAAAAACATCCCATTAGAAAAATGGAATGTTTTTTTTGCAAAAATTATTTTTTCAAGCCCATTGCTTGTTTAATAGCCTCATAGATATAAGTGTTTTCATATGTTCCTGATAATAGCTCTGCTCCAGCACCAATTGCCGTTAAAGGAACAGATACGCCACCGTGACCACTTGTTGTCCAGTCAATCATGAATTGATTGCTACTGTTTGCCACATTAAATGGTCCGTCTTCTTTTGAAATTCCATCGCCTGACTCATCTTTACTGTCCACATCTTCAATTGATAAGCCGCCACATTCATGGTCTGCTACTACTAGAACAAGAGTGTCAGGGTGGTTCTTTGCGTATTCCTTAGCTATTGATACTGATTTATCTAGTTCTTGACCAGCTTTGATCATTTTTTCAGCATTGTTCTCATGAGACATTTCGTCTGTGCCTTCTTCTTCCACCATTAAGAAGAAACCTTTTTTATTATCCGATAAAGTATCGATCGCTTTTTTTGTCATGTCAGGAAGAGATACTACTGGATCATAAAGATCACCTTTTCCCTCTTCTCTTTGTTCGAACATTTCTTCATTTGCAAAAAGACCTAACAACTTACCATTTTTCGCTTTTTGTAGCTCATTAGCATTCGTTACGTAATTGTAGCCAAGCTTTTTCGCTACATCTACAAGATTTCCTTGTGTTCCTTTACTTTGTTCAGAAGGATCCTTTGCTGGGTGGTCTTCAAAGCTTCCAGCATTTCCAGCAGGATACCAAAAGTCCTCTCCTCCACCTAATAGAACATCGACTTTGCTGTTTTCAAGATACTGCTTAGCAATGTCACTTTGCTTTGAACGATCTGTCACATGGGCACCGAATGCTGCTGGAGTTGCATCCGTAATCTGGCTAGTTGTGACTAAACCAGTTGATTTCCCTGCTTCTTTTGCCATTTCCAAGACTGTTTTTACTGACTTCTTGTTTGCATCAACACCAATTGCCCCATTATACGTTTTTACCCCTGACGCCATAGCAGTAGCCGCAGCAGCCGAATCTGTTATAGCAGTAGTTGAGCTAGTATGTACCAATCCAGCATAAGGCATATCATCCATTGCTAGTTTACCAGTTTGTCCAACAGTAGCCAGACGGATCGCCTCTCGGTGTGCAGCCCCCATTCCGTCACCAACAAAAACAATCACATTTTTTGCCTTTCCTTGTTTGTGACTATTATCGGATTCTTTTGCATCTACGAAATGATTAAATCCCAAAGTTGTTGCAGTTGCAATTGTTAAAGCAGCACTAATAATCGTTTTCTTGTTCCCCATGAATAACACTCCCTACCTGAATATTTTCTTACTTTCAATATAAAGGAGGAGTATTTAGGAACTGTATAGATACTGTAAATTCGGTATAAATTTGTATGAACATTTTGTAATCTTTGTTAAAGTGGGCCTTTCGATTTTTAATTTTGCCATTTAATAGAATAGAGCCAAATAAAAAAAGAATCAAATTGTACAAAGCGACTAAAGAGAATCCTCTTAGTCGTTTTTTTAATCCTTTGCTTCTTGTGGATTAATCGCCTTTTTTTATATTTTATCAATTCTAGATGACACTTCTTTCCAACAGACTTTCCTACATTGCAGTCACTTTATCACATTCTTTCCTTTTAAAAAAAAATGCATTTTTTCTTAAAGTCAACATTAGAATAATTTTAAATCTTAAAAAGGGAGTGATAAAATTTGGTTTACTGTACTAAATGTGGTGGAACCTTAGAGCAAGGGGCAATATTTTGTACAAATTGCGGAGAAAAAACTAGTAATCCAGAAGTGACTAATCAGTTCGAAACTCGTTCGGAAAATCGGAATTTACAGGAAAGTAATTATAAAAATAAATATAATAGAATGAAAGGTATATTGATTTTAATTGCCGTATTAATTATATTGGCTGTCGCAATTTATTTAATTTATCCAAAACTTACAAAGAAAAATCACCACTCACAACATGTATCGAATCAGGTCGAAAAAAAAGATAATGTGAAAGAGAAGGATAAAGTGGAAGAGAAAGATAAAGTTTCTGAAAAAAATCCAACTAATACCCAAACGATTCCTTCTTATATAAATCGATTAGAACAATTAAAAATTCACGATGGGAGTAGAAGGCTATCTGTTGGTAGTTGGGACATAACACAAAGTGATGGTGTAATTAATTTAACAGCTAATAATATTTCTCCTCAAAATCTTCAATTAATCTTTAATTTATATGATCGTGGAGATATTTCTCCAATAAGGGACTGGGCTATTAAAGTAGCAAACATTGCAGATGAAGTTGCAATGTCTAAAAATACATCATGGTATATTTATGTAGGTGATCAATGTGTTGCACAGTATCCACATTCATTATCTAACGATGATTTAATGTATTATTCAGGCTCTTGCGGTGTTTCAATACCTGTATTGGAAGGAAATTCGAAAGATGATTTAGCCATCGTAATCCATACAATGGTATATGGTGAAGTGTCTACTGCAAATGATTTTTTATTGCCAATGAGTAATATAAGTAAACTTACTCAAGGTGAAATAGATTATTTGACGAAATATGAGTTGGGTATAGCTAGAAACGAAATTTATGCACGTCATGGATACATTTTTAAAAAGGATTATCTTCGTAACTATTTTTTAGCTAAATCTTGGTATAGTCCAAATGTGAATTATGATGGCACTTTAAGTGAGATTGAAACTTATAATGTAAACCTAATCAAAGCTAGGGAGGAATCCATTCATTGAAGTTGGTAGTTAATAAAAAGGGCCTTATTTTTTTCATTATTTTTACAATCTGTATTTTAAGTTATTTATTTTATCCAAAAGATCATTCTGATATTAAAACGAACAAAACATCACTAAGTCAGCAGCCTAAAATAGAAACCGTTAAAGAAAAACCTAATAAAGTCATTCAAACATATGAAAAGAAGAAATCCACAAAACCACTTGTAATCTGTATTGATCCAGGTCACCAAAGTAAAGCAAATACAGCGCTTGAACCATTAGGTCCGGGCTCTAATGAAATGAAGATTAAAGTGGCTGGTGGTACAACAGGAGTAGTGACAAAGAAGCCCGAGTATGTTTTAAGCTTAGAGGCATCACTTAAATTAGGTGAAATCCTTAAAAAGAGGGGCTACAAAGTCATATTCACTCGTACAACAAATAATGTAAATTTAAGCAATAAAGAAAGAGCAGAAATAGCGAACAAAAACAATGCTGATTTATTTATAAGAATCCATGCCGACGGGTCGAATGATCATTCTACAAAAGGATTTTCTGTCTTAACTCCGTCTAAAGAAAATCCATATATTCCTTCACTTTATAAGGATAGTTTACTAATTTCACAGAAAATTGTTGAGGAGTTAAAAAAAGAGCAATCTACAAATGTAAAAGGGATTTCTTATCGTGACGATCTCACTGGATTTAATTGGTCAAAGGTTCCTGTTACTTTAATAGAGCTAGGATTTATGACAAATCCCGAAGAAGATCAAAAACTATCGGATCCACAATATTTAACAAATTTGTTGATGAAGATAGCAGATGGAATCGATCGATATAGTTCAGAAATTATTGACGATGGTTCAAAGTAGATGTAGAAAAGAATTCGTGAAAAATGTGCTGTTCCACTAACAATTCCAATAAAAAAAGATGACGCCCAAAGTACCAACCAGGAGGTCAGTACGATGGACGCCATCTGTTTCGGGATTTAACCCTTATTATATGAGGTCTCCTTAAAAGAACAATCTTTTAAGAAGTTCATATTATCGTTAAGAATTGGTTCGTTAAGAGCCAATCTTAACTAGAAGATATTGTTGTGTAAACAATATCTCTATATCAGTTTTACCATTAAAAATAACTTTATACATATTTTCAATTTTAGTTCATGAATTATTCTTATTTGCTAATAACTAAGCGGATGTTTGTTTCTCTCTTGTACTTTCTTCAAAAAAAAACAAAAATTTATAAAAAAATAAGACAGAGGATTAACACTCTGTCGTAATAAATATTTCTTATTATTTATTTAAAATAATCTATTGCCGCTCTTTCTATTGCCAAACCATTGACATAACGTTTCATGAATAGCTCAAACCCCTCTACATCCTTTAAATCTGGAGATATTGCTATACCTGTTTTTTCTAAAAATACTTTCTCGTTTAAATAATCTTCTAGCAGTTCATTGTCCGCTTTGTTTAGCATATAAGATGCAAGTAATGCAATCCCCCATGCCCCTCCCTCTCTAGCTGTTTCCATAACCGATACTGGAACATTGAGAGCAGCGGCCATAATTCTTTGTCCAACAACTTCTGTTTTAAACAAGCCACCATGACCTAGAATATTATCCAATTTCACTTCTTCCTGTTTGAGAAGTATATCCATCCCAATTTTCAATGCTCCTAAAGCAGTATATAAATGAACGCGAATGAAATTAGCCAATTCTCATTGTATTTAAAATCATTTAAGTATTTACGTTGTTCCATCGATAAGTACTTATCAAGTTCGTTTTCTACAGAAGTTAAAACCTCAGTAGCAACTTTTTCTCCTAATCGAAACTGCATTTTTCTTGCTTTTTTTGTTCTTAGTTGTTGAAAACATATAATTTTAGCTAGTTCTCTTTTAAAACTTTTATCCAAAATAACGGATCTATTATTTATTATATTTGAAACAGCAATAAGATTATCTAACACTTTAGGGATCATCGGTTCAACTTTACTCGAAAAAAAATGTTCCCAGTAAAATTCCTTTTCTGAGTCCCATATTCTATTAAAATCTTTTTCTGCAGCAATATCCTTGATATTTGCAATGTAAAGTTTATTTTTATCTTTATCAATTACCTTAACTCTATATTCATTTTTATGATTAGTTGCAAAATATTTTAGATAGCACCTAGGAACATAGTGATGTTTTCGCGGTTGTTTCACTCTCCATAGCCCTCCAGTTTAGCAATTTTATTAATTAAATTATACAGGATTTTATACAAAAACAAGAGAATACGATTAAGGTAGATTCCCCTACAAACCCTGTTAGATCAACAATGTATAAAAACATGCATAACGTGAGAAAAAAAGAAAAAGCCACACCTTACCGTAGAAGGGATTGGCTTTTTTGTTACTTCCGTTAAAAATGTTTATGTAAACTAGCTTTGTATATAATATTCATACTTAAGCTTTAAAGGCCTTCTCATTTTTTGTTATGGTCCTATTGGAACAACAATAGAGTTTAATACATATTGCTTAGTAGCATCTTTTTGAAGAAGAATTAACTCATAAGATCCAACATCTTTTTGATTGCTTTTCATTTCATAGCTAAAATCAAATGACTGTTTCTGTTCACCAAAATGCGATTTTTCTTTTATAATAAAAGGTTTTTGTTGATTTTTATTGGCATTTAATAATTCAATAGAATCTTTTATATATGCTTTCCTTGAAAACTTAGACTTCTAATTGCCAACGGTTATTTTCATTAATTTCATTT
>NZ_NTZO01000152.1 GCF_002559405.1 Bacillus sp. AFS001701
TATTATTATTGTTATTAAATACCCTTTTCATTTTGACAAAAAGAAAAAGCATTTCTCATACAAAGAAATGCTTTTTCTTAAATAATGTTAAAGGTAGTTTATTTATTTGCAGCGTTTATTACATTAAGAGATTGATTAATTGCCGTTTTACATTTATTTACATCAGGGGTTGATGTACGAGCTGCTGCTAATACAACGTCAATCGTACCATCAATTTTAGTCCATGAAGTACTATCTATTTTTCTAAGTTTAGACTCTGAAGTATCCCATTGATGTTCCAAATTGTCAGCATCTTTTTTAGCTGAATTAAAGTTCTTTGAGTTAATATCCGACAACATTTTATTTTCTATTGTTGCAAAATCTGTTAATTGACCAGATAATGTTGTTTCAGTAGAAGCTGCATTTGATGATAATTTAATATAACCGCCAATACCAACTGCAAAGAAAATACACAGTGCTAAAATAGTTTGTGTCATGATATTATTCTTACTTCTATTTTCATCTATTCTTTCAATATATAATGAAATATCAATTTTTGTAACAGCAAGGAAAACAATGATTGCTAAAATTGCGATTAGAAAAATGATACTTGTACTTGTTGTTCCTAAACCTATACCGCCATTCACTTTTGGCTGAGATAGGTAATCTCCTAGTGATGCCCCAAGTGGACGTGTAAGAATGTACGCTATCCAGAAACCTAACATTCCATCAAGTTTTAAAAACTTCCACGCTAAGAATACACAAAGTATGATCACAATAACTGTTACACCAGTTTTAAAATAACCTAGTCCAAGTTGCTCAGAATATAAATCCCCAACAGCAGTACCTAGTGCAAATGTAAAAAGAATCGCCAACCAATAAAATATTTCTCTTTTTCTTGTGAAAATTGAATGGATCGAAAGTGTTTTTTCACTAAGAAACCAAAAAAGAAACGTTAATGCTAGCAGCACGGAGAATACAATCGTACTTGTTTCAAGAGGTACGCCAATAGCGTCAGTCAAATTATCAGTTACCAATGTACCAAATACACTTATTAGTACAACAGTGATCCAATAAAGACTTGGAACATATTTCTTTGCCTTGAATTGAAAAAATAAAGAGATAAAAAATGCAACACCCATAAGGACCGTTGTAAGTCCTAAACCCAAACCAACGTTAAAATTCAAGAAATCAGCAAATGTTTCACCAACAGTTGTACATAGAACTTTAATAATCCAGAAATAGATTGTAACTTCTGGTACTTTGTTAAGCAGATTATTTATTGTCTTTTGTTTTGTCTCCATAATTGAATTCCTTTCTATCGAATTAAAGTACATTTGTATAATCACACATAATAATGAAAGGAAAATGAAAAACATGAGAATTGAACAATTTTTTTTATAGATTGATAACTTCTTTACATGATTGATTTTAAAGTACAACAAAAAGGAGTAGGTAAATTCCTACTCCTTTTTTATTGAATATTTAAAGTTTACTTTGCTTTGTTAAAATCCAATTCCGCTTCTTTGTTCATGCCTTTTTTCAGATAAGCATTTCCGCGGTCACTGTAAGCAAGTTTAAAGTGAGGATTCAATTCAATTGACTTGCTAAAATCGGCAATGGCCAGATCGTACATCTGCTTATAGTAATAGGCAAGCCCGCGGTCGTCATATACGAGGTAATCTTTTGAATTCAAATTAATGGCCTTGTTGAAATCGGCAATGGCCAGATCGTACATCTGTTTACTGAGATAGGCATACCCACGGTTGTCATATACTTGGTAATCATTTGAGTTCAAATCAATGGCTTTATTGTAATCAGAAATGGCCTGATCATACATCTGCTTGCTTTGATAGGCAAGCCCGCGATCGTTATATACGAGGTAATCTTTTTGATTCAAATCGATGGCCTTATTGTAATCGGCGATGGCCTGGTCGAACATCTGCATATTATAATAGGCAAGCCCACGGTTGTCATATACCTGATAATCTTTTTGATTCAAATCAATGGCTTTGTTGAAATCGGCAATGGCCTGTTTATACATTCTCTTATTGTAATAGGCATTTCCGCGGTCGTTATATACGAGGTAATCTTTTTGATTCAAATCAATGGCCTTGTTGTAATCAGAAATGGCCAGATCATACATCTGCCTATTATAATAGGCAAGCCCACGGTTGTCATATACCTGATAGTCTTTTTGATTCAAATTAATGGCCTTGTCGTAATTGGAGATGGCCTGTAGATACATTTGCTTATCGTTATAGACAAGTCCAAGGTTGTTATATGTCAGGTAGTATTTTGAATTCAAATCAATGGACTTATTGAAATCGGCAATGGCCTGATCATACATTTGCTGATAGTAATAGGCAAGCCCGCGGT
>NZ_NTZO01000153.1 GCF_002559405.1 Bacillus sp. AFS001701
AAAAGATAGGAGGGAATTTCGGATAGCGTTTAATCATTTTTTACTACTAATTCTAGAATAAGTCAGATTATTCTAGCACTCTAATTTCAAAGGAGATGAAATGATGTCACAAATTCAGGCTAATAAAATAGCACAACAGCGAAATGTTATGAAAGAACGTAAAATTAATATCTTTGCACTTCTATTAGTAATTTTACTTATTGCAACAATTCTTACTTATGTTTTACCAACAGGTGAATACGCACATGTAGAAATTAATGGCCATTCAACAGTTGATCCGAATTCATTTAAATCAATCGCAGCAACACCAGTTGGATTCTTTGAAATGATTAAAACCATTCATTTGGGCATGGTAGATGCAGCAAATATTATTTTCTTTGTTCTAATAATTGGAGGTTTTTTCGGTGTATTAAGTGCAACTGGCACAATTGAAGCATTAATCTCTACTTTGGCTAAAAAACTAGCTAATAGAGAAAAGTTATTAATTCCAATTATGATGCTTTTCTTTGCAATTGCAGGTTCTTTAATGGGAATGGCTGAAGAATCTTTAGCTTATATCCCACTTCTGATTCCATTAGCCCTTGCTTTAGGTTTGGACACAATGACAGGAACTGCAATCGTATTAGTTGGCGCATCAGCAGGTTTTACAACGGCTATCATGAATCCGTTTACAGTTGGTATTGCTCAAGGAATTGCAGAACTACCTACTTTTTCCGGAATGGGATTTCGACTTGTATTGTTTGTAATTGTTTATTTAATATCAGTTATTTTTATTTATCGTTATGCCATGAAAGTAAAGAAAAATCCGGAAATGGGATTTTATGGTAAATATTCGGTAGAGCAATCTAACGTTCTATTATCTTCTAAAGTAAAATTATCTTCTAGACATAAATGGATATTCTTTGCTTTTCTTATAAACTATATAGTTTTAGCTTATGGTGTTATTAAATTTCAATGGTATATTAGTGAAATTGCTTCTTTGTTTATTATTTTAACGATTGCTATTGGGATAATTGGAAGACTATCAATCGATGAAGTTGTTAAATCATTTACTCAAGGATCTGCTTCCTTAATTAGTGGTGCCCTTATAATAGGTGTTTCCCGTGCAATTTTAGTCGTTTTAAATCAAGGACATATTGTTGATCCAATGCTTCATGGAGTAACTGAAGTCATTAAACATATTCCTGCTTCTTTAAGTGTAATTGGAATATATAATTTCCAAGCAGCTATACACTTTATTTTAGCTTCAGGTAGCGGTCATGCCATGTTAACAATGCCCATAATGGCTCCGCTTGCTGACCTATTAGGAATTACTCGACAAACTGCTGTTCTATCATTTTCTTTTGCAGATGGAATTGGGAACATTATTTTCCCAACTGCTGGAACTTTAATGGCAGGATTAGCTATTGCAGGAATACCTTGGACAAAATGGGCTCGATGGATTTTCCCATTAGTAATCATTCAATATTTAATCGGTTTAATTGCCGTTGTAATCGCACACTTAATAAATTACGGTCCTTTTTAAACAATTAGCAAAGGTAATAGGAGGAAAAAAAGTTGTTAACTTTAATAAAAAACGGTCATGTATACACACCACATTCTATCGGCAGAAAAGATATACTTTTAGCAGGAGGAAAAATTGAAATGATTGCAGATCATATCACCATTCCACCAGATTTTCTATCCTGCGATGTCATAGATGCCTCCAACTCTTTCGTTGTACCAGGTTTTATTGATTCACATGTACATATCATTGGAGGTGGCGGAGAAGGAGGATTTAAAACACGCACTCCTGAACTAATGCTTACGAATGTTACAACCGCTGGCGTTACTACAGTAGTCGGTGTACTAGGTACTGACGGTACTACAAGAACTATGGAGAATTTACTTGCAAAAGCACGTGGATTAGAAGAAGAAGGCATTACTTGTTATATTCATACTGGTTCCTATCAAATCCCTGTAAAGACACTAACAGAATCGATTCAGAGAGATATTATTCTGATCGATAAGATTATTGGTGTTGGTGAAATTGCTATAGCTGACCACCGTTCCTCGGAACCAACAATTGAAGAACTTTCAAAGATTGCATCAGCTGCGCGGAATGGAGGTATTTTATCTGGAAAGGCTGGCATATTAGAAATTCATGTCGGTGATGGAAAAGATAAACTATCCCTTCTTCATCAAGTAATCGATCAGACAAATATTCCAATTCGTCAGTTTCATCCGACTCATATTAATCGGAATGAAGAATTATTTAGAGCCGGTATTGATTTTGCGCTTAAAGGTGGATTTGTAGATTTTACTACAAGTACAACACCTCAGTTTTTAGAAAAAGGCGAAGTAAAATGTAGTAAAGGACTAAGAGTAATGATTGAAAAAGGAGTTCAGATTGAGAACATAACTTTTTCATCAGATGCTCAGGCAAGTCTTCCTTTTTTTGATACAAATGGTGACTATTTAGGACTTCAAATTGGCAAAATTTCATCTTTATATCAAGAAGCAAGAGATGCAGTAATGAATGAAGGGATCCCATTAGAAATTGCATTACAAGTAATTACTTCAACCCCTGCACAAGTGCTAAAACTATCTCACAAAGGTAACATAACATCCGGTAACGACGCTGATATTGTTTTATTAAATCAAGAAACTTTAGAAATTGAAACAGTATTTGCACTTGGAAGAAAGATGGTTGAAAATGGTATTCCAATTGTAAAAGGCGCTTTTGAATAACAATTTAACTAATATTTCAATAGAAAAGGTATATCCCCCAAAAATGGAAAGTCGCATTAAATTTAGGCGTTAGTGCAAAAAATTGACCTTAAAAACAATAAAAAAGTAACCCTCTGTACCATCTGGAACGAAGGGTTACTTTTTGTTATAAAATACCTATATTAATAATACCTTTTTATCTTAATACACATCACGTTGATAACGCCCTTGCTTCTGCATATCTTTAAGATGCGCTTCAGCAGCATCGCGTTCCATCGCACCTTCTTTTTCAAGAATCGTAATTAGCGCTTCGTTGACGTCTTTCGCCATATATTCTTTATCTCCACAAACGTAGAAATAAGCTCCTTTTTCAATCCACTCATACAATTCTTTGCTATTTTCAAGCATTTTATGCTGCACATAAACTTTTTGATCTGTATCACGGGAGAATGCAGTATCAATTTTTGTCAATACTCCATCTTGTTGATATTTTTCTAACTCGCCTCTATAAAGGTAATCTGAAGCTTCATGCTGGTCTCCAAAAAATAACCATGAACGGCCAGTGACTTTATTGACTGCTCTTTCCTGGATAAACGAACGGAATGGCGCAATACCCGTCCCAGGTCCAACCATAATAATATCTTTGTCCCCAGACTCTGGCAAATAGAAGTGTTTATTTACTTGAACAAAGACTGGAAGAGTATCTCCTTCTTTAATACGTTCTGAACATAAAACAGAACAAACACCTTTACGATCACGTCCGTGTGCAGTGTAGCGTACAGCACCGATTGTTAGATGAACTTCATCTGGATTTGCAGCGATACTGCTTGCGATTGAATATAGTCGTGGAGTCATTTTTCTTAATAATGAAACGATCTCTTGAGCAGATGCACTCCATGGACCAAAATCACGTAACATATCAAGTAAATCTCGTCCATAGCAATATTCCTTAAGTTGAATTGCATTTTCAACCAACACAAGGTTTTTCAGCTCTTCGTTTTCAGTAAATACAGCTGCCTGTTGTAAGATTTTCTTCGTCAACAGTGTAATTTCACAGTACGATGTAAGCGCTTCTTTTAGAGATAGTGTTTCACCTTGCTTACCAACTGTTACATTTGCTTCTTCATTCCATTTCATTTCATTTATAAGAGCAGCAACTAGCTCTGGATCATTTGAAGGAATCACGCCAAGTGCAGCACCTGGTACATAAGAAAGTCCTGACCCTGTCAATGATAATTCAATATGCCTTGTTTCCTTGTTTGAGTCTGTTCCATTTAAATTAATATTTTTGAGAACCTTCGCTTGAAATGGATTGGTCCTTGAATATGGTAGTTTGTCATTTGTAGTATCGTTTAAAGTAGATTTCATTACTCGTACCTCCAAGATTTGTGTATATAACTAAGATAACATAGAAGTGGCAAATTATGTATTAACATCTACTACTTTTTTACCTTTTTCGTGTTTTTCTTTATCCACGTGTCCAAAATCTTAGTGATTCTCCTCTTGTCCACTTCTTATACAGGGAATTTTTAGATAATATACTGAAAACTGTAGAGGATAAATAAAATATTAGTAGTATCTAATCTATAAATAGCAGTTACTAATCATTGGGAGGAAAAAACTCATGAAGAGTTTTACGAAGCAAGAAAATAGTTGGATTTTCTACGATTGGGCCAATTCAGCTTATTCTATTATTATTAGCACTGCCGTATTCCCTCTTTTTTATAAAGCTTCTGCTTCAAAAGCCGGAATAAGTGCTTCTGATTCTACTGCTTATTTAGGTTATACGATCGCCATTTCTACATTCATATTAGCTATGTTAGGTCCAATCCTTGGAACAATTGCCGACTATAAAGGATTTAAAAAGAAGCTATTTTCTTTCTTTTTTTCTCTCGGTGTTTCTTTTACTGCACTACTTACATTTATTCCTAATGATAACTGGCTTTTACTATTGATTTGTTATACGATTACAGCTATTGGCTTTGCTGGTGCGAATGTTTTTTATGACGCCTTTTTAGTAGATGTAACATCAGAAGAACGAATGAATAAGGTATCTGCTCGAGGCTTTGGTTTTGGATATATAGGTAGCACAATCCCTTTTATCATTAGTATTGCTATAATTGTATTAGCTCAAAAAGAGATAATTTCAATTTCAACAACTCTCGCAAGTCAAATCGCCTTTCTCATAACTGCTGTCTGGTGGGGCATTTTTACAATTCCTTTGTTACGAAACGTTCGTCAAAATTATTTTATCGAACCTGAACAAAATCCTGTATTAAATAGCTTTAAGAGGCTAGGAAAAACCTTTAAAAACATCCGACAATATCGTGCTTTATTTATATTTTTACTGGCATATTTCTTTTATATTGATGGTGTTGGAACGATCATTACGATGTCAACAGCTTATGGAACTGACCTTGGAATCAGTTCAACAAATCTATTAATTATTTTGTTTGTCACACAGGTCGTTGCTGCTCCATTTGCAATTATATACGGAAAGCTTGCAGATAAGTTTTCAAGCAAAATTATGCTTTATGTTGGAATCATTATTTATATGATTGTTTGTATCTATGCTTACTTTTTAAATTCAACTTTAGACTTTTGGATTTTGGCTATGCTCGTTGCCACATCCCAAGGTGGAATCCAAGCTTTAAGTCGTTCATATTACGCAAAACTTGTACCTAAAGAAAAATCAAATGAGTTTTTTGGCTTCTATAATATTTTCGGTAAATTCGCATCAATCATGGGACCATTAATCGTCGGCTTAACAGCTCAACTTACAGGTCATTCCAATATGGGTGTATTTAGTCTAATTATTCTATTTGTTGTTGGTATTTTCTTTTTAACTCGTGTTTCTGAACCAAATAATACAGAAGTAGCGAAAACTACAAACTACTAAAAAGAAATGGGAGGGTGTCCTAAAAGTTTAACTTTTAGTGGCACCCTCTTTGTTTAAGGTGCCTGACAAGGAGGTAGGCATTATGGCTGTAAAAAAACTCGAACATGTAGGGATACAAGTAAGGGATATCGATACATCGATTGAATTTTAACTAGAGTAGTGGGGTTAGTATTTTTGGAAAAACAGGACCATATCGATCCAAAAATTAAATTAGCGTTCTTGGGATTTGAGAATTCAAAGGAACCGATTGTAGAATTAATTTCTGGTTATAACCCAGATTTACCAGCAGAGGGGAAAGTTCATCACCTCGCATTTACAGTAGATGATATCGAAGCGGAGATCGCACGTGTTAAAGACCATCATGTAACATTTGTAGACGAGTCAATCACAACATTGCCAAGTGGAGCAAAATATATCTTCTTTTATGGACCAGACGGAGAATGGATTGAATTATTCCAGTCTTAATAATGTTTACGTAGCACTTTCATAGTAGTTGATGAATATGAGTCACATTACGTGGCTCTTTATATCTTTAGTAACGGATCAGTATATCACAAGTAAGAGAATCAGCATAAACCGTCCAACCGGATTTAAAACATTAATTCTATTTTTTTGGCAATACGAAACGGGAAACGTTACAAATTCATTTTTTAACAGTTCTTTTTACATTGAACTTTTAATGTTCAATTAAACAATTGCTTCGATTGTAAAATTTACAACCAAGAGCCTCTTATCGTTTAATAGATTGCTTGATATTTATTTCTTTTTTTCCTTTATCAAAGTATATGCCAATAACTTGCCCAGCCTTGTTTCTCTCAACGATCTTCTTTTTGACTAAGAATCTTCTATTCCTTATTCAACATAATGATCGGTTAGTGCAATAGCAAAGTTGTAGTCTCCTTTTTTTCGTCGTACACTGTTTTAAAGGGGCGAAGTACCATCCGACCTAGTTTCCTTCTCTCACAGTATTAGTGTTCCATCAAAACAGTAAACGTAAAGAAAAAAAACTTACGAATGCTTCGTAAGTTTTTTATGAAAAGTTTCTTGATATGCATGATTGATGCTCATGATCCCCATTGCCATTAACAAAGCCAAGTAGTGCAGAAATGAAGAGGAACTGATTAAGCTTCAGCTTTTTTCACCATAAAACAAACTAGGAGACAAGGTTCGTTCGTACGATTAATGCACCAATGCTCTTCACCGGCAGGGATAAAGGTTGCATCTCCCGCTTTTTCCACACTGTGAACACCTTTGGAATAGGTATCAATTTCTCCACTAAAAATATAAGAATACTCGTCTTCTTCGTGGCAACTCATACCAACAGCTGGTACACGTTCACCAGGCGTTAGAGAAATCACACTCATGCTCACTTCTTTAAAATCACCTTGTCGTGTGAAGAGTTTTTTCATTTCATAGATTGGCATGCCGATTGGTTCAACTTGATTCGAATTGATTTTTTCCATTTGATTACCCCTATTCTTTTTTTAGTTTTGGATCGAGAAAATCGCGTAGACCATCGCCTACGAAGTTCGCACCAACCGATACAGAAAAGATGGCTAAACCTGGGAAAGTCGACACCCACCAATTTTGAATCACTTTCGCTCCGCCAGATACCATCGAACCCCACTCAGGTGTCGGAGGTTGAGTCCCAAGACCAAGAAAACTTAGCCCTGAAAACATCAAAATGGCGTTTCCAAGGTCCAGTGTTGCCATCACAAGCAATGGTCCGAAACAATTCGGTAAAATTTCAAAAAAGAGAACACGAATGTGAGAGGCACCCATGACGCGAGAAGCCGTCACATACTCGCTTTCTTTTAATGAAATCACCATAGAACGCATGAGCCTTGCATAATTCGGCCACCAAATGATGGCCATCGCAAGCACAGAGTTTAAGATACTTGGTCCAAGTGCTGCTGCGATCACCATCGCCAAAATAAGGGGAGGGAACGCCATGATGAGTTCGGAGAAGCGCATCATCACTTCATCCACATACCCGCCTTTATAACCTGCGATTCCCCCGTATAAAATACCGAAAGCGAACGCACAAACCACTGTAATTATCCCAGCCGTTAACGAAATACGAGAACCAACGATGACACGTGAGAAAACATCTCGACCAAGCTCATCCGTTCCAAAAAAGTGTGAAGCGCTAGGGGACTCGTACCGGATGCTTAAATTCTGCGCCGTGACACTATGTGTTGTGATGAAAGGTGCAAACAAGGCAACGAGAAACCAAACAAGACAAATAACTAAACCCAGTTTAAAAAGAAATCCTTTTTGACGAAGAAACGATACAATTGTTCGCATTATCGGTGCCTCACTCTCGGATCAATGACACCGTATAAGATATCAATGACTAGATTAATCACAACATAAATCAATGCAATTAATAACGAAACACCACAAATTGCCGGGAAGTCGAGTGAAACAGCTGACAAATAAGCATATTGACCAATCCCTGGCCACGCAAAAATATTTTCTACAAGCACCATTCCACCAAGTAGATTACAAAATCCCATTCCAGCGACTGTAATAACCGGGATCATGGAATTTGAAAGGGCGTGTTTAAAAATAATCGCTGATTCTTTTAACCCTTTTGCTCGCGCTGTTCGAATATAATCCATTGACATCACTTCAAGTAAGTTTGACCTTGTTTGACGAGCGATTAACCCCATCGTAAAAAGACCAAGTACAGCGCCAGGAAGGATCAAGTGCATCGCCACTTCACCAAATAATTGGAAATCACCTCTTAGCAGTGAATCGAGTAGAAAAAGGCCCGTTCCACCATCTGGTGTTGACGTACGTGCATCGATGCGTCCTGGTCCTGGTGTGATCCCTAAAACAGACGTAAACACATAGAGCAGAAGAAGTGCAAACCAAAAACTTGGGATCGACACGCCACTAATAGAAACCGTTCGGATGACATGGTCAATTGCTTTATTCCGAAAGATGGCAGAAATCACGCCAAAAAGTACGCCGAAAACTAAGGCAATCACCATGGCCACGACTGATAGTTCAAGAGTAGCCGGGAAAAACTGCATTAAATCCTTCAGTACTGGTTTACCGGTGCGAATGGACGTGCCTAAATCACCTGCGAATAAGTGCTGGAAATAGAGCATTAATTGACGGAATAACGATTGATCAAGCCCCCACTTTGCTTTAAAAGCGGCGACGATTTCGGGATTATTCATGGCGCTTTGACTTAAATTCGCGGCAACTGGATCACTTGGTACTAAATGCGAAAGGATAAAGACAAAAAGCGCCACGCCAACCAATAAGAAAAGAAGAAACAATAGACGTCTACCGATAAATCGAAGCAATTGGCACAACTCCTTTCAAAAAACAGATACGATGGATTCACTATGTAAAAGATGGTAATAGGAAAGCTAGTCATAGGGGAAAACACCCTACGACTAGCTTTTTGTCATTTCAATGATTATTTAGATAGCTTTAATTCATTTAAATGCAATTTACAAAAATCGTTATACGCAACACCTTGCAACTTTTTGCTAACCGCAAATGTTTTTGGGTGTTGCACCAAGAAAGCGTACGGGCTATTTTCAGCGATGATGTCTTGCATCTGACCTGAAATCTCTGCACGTTTTGTTTGATCGATTTCGATCTTCGCTTGATTTGCTAAGTTAACTAAAGCAGGATTTGCTGAAGCTTCCCAGTTCGCACGTTTTCCGACAATATCACCTGGAATAAATGCTAATTGGTTGCTTAAATCGTAGTAGTCAGGTGACCAATGCATCACAAGGAATGGTGATTTTCCATTTCGGTAATCTTCAATGACCGCACCAATTTCACCCGTTTTGATGTCAACATTGATATTGATTTTCGCTAAATCTTCTTTTACTTTTTCAGCCATCGTTGTCCATGAAAGACCCTCTGATTCGAAGTTCGCAGCTGTTAAAGGAATCGTGAAGCCTTTTTCATATCCAGCTTCTTTCATTAATTCTTTTGCTTTATCAATGTTTTGATAGTTCGCTGGTCTTGATTTGGCACCAACAAAACCTTTTTGAACAAATGATTCAGGAAGGAGTGCACCATCGCCTGCTAATTGTTGGAATCCTTTGTAGTCAAGTGCATAACGAACAGCTTGTTGAACAAGTGGATTCGAGAGTTCTTTCCCAATACTTGCTTTGTCGTTCATCATTAAAAATGAAATCGTTGAAGTTGGAGAAGAAACCACTTTTGCAATTCCACCTGATTTAATGGTTTTGACTTGGTCAGGACCAACGCTAAGCGCTACGTCAATTTCACCATTTTCAAGTGCTTGAATTTGTGTATTTGGGTCTGGCATTTCTTTGATAATGATCTTACTTGCATTCACAGTGCCTTTATAATTTGGATTCTTTTCAAGCACCATTTCCGTATTTCTTGTCCATTTTTTCAACACATACGGACCACTTCCAGCAGACGCACCGTCAAGGTAAGTTGACGCTTTGTCAGTCGTACTTGCATCAGCGGCATCTGTTCCACCGTTTTCTTTGACAACTTTACTATCCACTACTGCAAAAGCATTTCCTGTGATTTTTGACAAGAATGACGCATCTTTTTCTGTTAGCGTCACAACCACTGTGTGGTCATCTTTTGCTTCGACTTTTGACACACCAGCCGTTAAAGCTGACGCATTGTCTTTGATATTTTTTGTGCGATTGAAACTAAACACAACATCATTTGCTGTGATTGGGTTACCACTTGCAAACTTACGTCCTTCATTCAGATTAAATGTATAAACAAGTCCTGAATCATCGACTGTATATGATTTTGCAAGAGCTGGTTTTGGTGTAAGGTCTGAACCTTCTAACATGTATAAGTTCTCATACGTTGCATAGAAATAGAAGTTTGCATACACTTCGTACGCACGAGCAGGATCCATTGTTTTCCAGTCAGATGCGACACCCACAACAATGGTATCGGCATAAGATGATGAAGTGCTCGTTTCTTTCTTCCCACAAGCGAAAAGTGAGAACGCCATCAGCGTAACCAAGGCGAGTAAACTGAATTTTTTCATCTCGTAAAACCCCTTTTTCTCTAAAATTTATAGCATCACTTTGTCGTCAAATGACACGCTGCAAAGTGGTTACTACCTGTTTGGATGAATGCTGGTGCGACTGTTTTACACTGTTCCATCGCAGCATGACATCTGGTGTGGAACCGACAACCAGCTGGAGGATTCGATGGGCTAGGTACATCCCCTGTGAGAATGATTTTCTCTCGTACATCCCCATTTGGATCAGGAATAGAAGAGAGGAGTGCCTTTGTATACGGATGTTGTGTGTTGCCATACAACTCATCGCGTGAAGCGAGTTCAACCATTTTCCCCAAATACATGACGGCAACCCGATCACTTAAATGGTGAACGACGCTTAAATCATGTGAGATAAAAAGATAGGTAAGATTCAATTGTTTCTGCAAGTCTTCTAATAAGTTAATGACTTGCGCTTGAATCGACACATCAAGTGCTGAGACGGGTTCGTCACAGATTAATAGTTCTGGTTCGAGCGCTAATGCCCGCGCAATACCAACCCGTTGTTTTTGACCACCGGATAGTTCGTGAGGATAACGACCCAAAAAGCGACTTGGTAGCCCAACCATTTCCATCAGTTCGTTGATTTTTGCTTCACCGTTCCCCATTTTGTGAATCTTGAACGGTTCAGATAAAATTTGTTTGAGGGTTCGGCGTGGATTCAAGCAAGCAGAAGGATCTTGAAAGATCAGTTGCGCTTTTTTCGCGAATTCTTTTTTTGACAGATTCGTGATATCCTCGCCATTAAACAGAATGGTTGAACCAGGGTCGGCTGGATAAAGACCAAGTAGTGTTTTGCCTAACGTACTCTTGCCACAGCCACTTTCCCCAACAAGACTAAACGTTTCGCCTCTTTGGATTGAAAATGACACATCATCAACAGCTGTCAGAACACCTTTTTTGCCATTCGGTTGTTTGATTTGAAACGTTTTTGTTAAGTGCGAAACGTCTAAAATTGTGTCAGATGATGACGGATTTGAAACCGAATCGAGTCGGCTAGATTCAGTTCGTGACATGTTGATCACCTACCTTTTTGGCCTCATCATAAAGGAAACATCTCACTTCGCGACCATCATCTTGGGTAAATAATGGCGGTTCTTCGTTTTTGCATCGTTCAACTGCGAATTGACAACGAGGATGAAAGCTACATCCACTTGGCATGTTCAGAGCATCTGGCACGGTGCCTTCAATTGCCTCGAGTCTGTCTACCTTATGAGAAATTTTCGGGATTGCATTTAGTAATCCTTTCGTATAAGGATGAAGTGGCTCTGAAAAAACAGCTGCCGTTGGGCTTTTCTCAACAATTTGACCAGTATACATGACGACGACTTGGTCACACATTTCTTTCACAACACCCAAATCATGCGTAATCAGGATCATGCTCATGTCCCGTTTTTTCATGAGACGATTCATTAAATCCAGTATTTGCGCTTGAATCGTTACGTCTAGAGCAGTGGTCGGTTCATCCGCAATTAATAGTTTGGGTTCACAAGCAAGTGCGATCGCAATCATAATTCGTTGGCGCATCCCACCAGACATTTGGTGCGGGTATTCATGAAATCGTTGTTCCGGAGAAGGAATGCCTACCATTCTGAGTAATTCGATGGCGATTTGTTTCGCTTCGTTTTTGCTAACTTTTTGATGAAGTAAGATTGGTTCCATGATTTGCTTTCCACAAGTATGGAGGGGGTTCAATGACGTCATCGGTTCTTGAAAAATCATCGACACAGATTTGCCTCTCATTTTTCGCATGTCTTCAGGCGAAGAAGTTAACAAATCGACGTCTTCGAACTGTATTTTTCCAGTGATATCAGCAACAGCGTTTTGCAATAGACCCATAATGGCAAGAGATGTAACGCTTTTTCCGCTTCCACTTTCGCCGACAATTCCGAGCGAATGTCCTTGTTCAATGTCGAAACTTAACCCCGCAACTGCTTGGACAACTCCTTGGCGAGACTTGAATTTAATCGACAAATCTTCCACTTTCAGTAATGTCATAAGCCTCACCCCTTTTCCTATTTAATTGACAATAACGCGTAATTTTTTCCAATTTTGTATAAAATTGCGATTTTTCTTATTATTCTAAACTACGTGTCAAAATATGTCTAGGTACTTTGGAGAATTCGATTCGAAAGAAAGAAAGGTTTAATAAACATGGCTTTTGAACGGTTCTCCTTGTGTACTACTTCTACCGGCCAGAAATCACAGGGTTTCTACTTAATTCCCTTTCTTTTTCTGTACCTCTTCATCAGTAAATGGATTGATGTATTCCATCATACTCAACTGTTTTGCCACTATATCATCTTGCAATTGATTTTCAACTATCGCATGCGTTTAGTTACATAAGAAATCATATTTTAGTACTAAAAATATAAAAAAACTTTTTTGATGCTTCCTCTAATTTTCTAAGAAAAAAGTTCATTACATCGTTCATCACCTTCCAATAATGAGTCTACAAATAAATAAAAACCACCATTGTATAAGTGGTTTATTCTTAATCTATTCCTCCAAAAAATCTACTTTCCTTTAAATTGAAAAACCACCTTCAAAAAAGGTGGTCCTAAATATACTTCCGATGAATATTCTTCCCATCATAACTAAACAACACAGACTTATTCTCAATATTCGTCTCTAAATGTACGCCTCTACCCCACAGCTGATGAATATAAGGCATTACCTTCTCAACATACTTCACATCAAGTTCCATATGTTCATAAGAATGCTTCAAATAAAGCTCCCCATTTTTTAAATAATCCCCTTCTTGAACTACAATATAAGGGAATCCACCATTTACGCGACGAACCACAAGTTGATCTCGTACATTTTCCCATGCCTTATTAGTGACTTTATATTCCTTACCTTGTCGTTGGAATAGATACATATCTTCACGCATGACTAGATCTTTCGTTAAATAGTTTCGTATAAATGAACTATCAGACTCTAACTCTCGTACTTCAAACATTTTTTCTCGACCGCTGCCAGGTTTTACACCTAACTCTCTCATTTCTTTGCTTGGATTGTTATATCGATCTTCAATATCTTCAAACATTCTTAGTCCTAAGTAGTATGGATTTATACTTGTTTTAGAAGGTTGAACTACTCCTGCATTTAGTTTTGCATATTCGATTGCTTCGTTTGAATCAAGGTTTAGTTCACGCATGATGCGGATGTGCCAGTAACTTGCCCAGCCTTGTTTCTCCTAAAGATCTTTGTGTTATATTTATTGTTTATATTCTTATTTACACGTCCATTAATTGAACCAAGGATACCAACATCTTCCCCAGTAGTTGCATCTTGAAGTACTAAATCTATATTTTTCATATGCGATGTTAGTGAGAACTTAAATGATATTCCTACTAATGCTCTATCTGGTATAGATGTATCACCTGAATACATCGGATTAGCGAGGGTAAAGGTATCAATACCTTATCGGTTCCCCTAATACTCCCTTATAGTGTCATAGGTTCGCTTGTTATGCGGAATCTTTGTCCCAACCAGCCCAAAGCACATTTCTATATGTAGGGGGGTGAACTGTTTAGTTGACGGAGTCTAAGCCCCACGCAAGCTTCGTTCTGCCCCGTCTACTTTAATCATAAGACCATAAAAAAATGGTCAACCAGTAAATTAGACACTGGATGACCTTATAATACTAGTCGAGGATATTTTGGCAGCAGCCTTCCCTACATCGGCATTACCCAACTTCATAGGTACTACGCTGCTATCCGACTCCCTACATCGGCATTTGGTTTCCTTACTTGTTTTCGCTTGTACACCATACTCTTCTATTAAATGAAAAGACCGGTAGGGTGGTCTCCCGAGTTGCCGTATCATATCAATGTGTTACGTGCCAAGGTCTCTGACTCCGGAGAGGCTTTACCCTTCTTGCCTTAACGAAACGTACGGTTTGATAAGGGGGAAGTCTCGTGAGAGATTTCCCTACTTTATTTTTTGATAGAACTGGCAGCTATTTGTCATTTCATAAATGCGTTTTTTCTTATTGTCTTTCTTCATTAATCAGACCATCTTTCTATAATATTTAAGTTTCTGGAATAATAGTTATTGCAATTGTTCGAATAGGGCTATCTATTTCTTTGCTCGTGGCATTGTAGTATCTAGTCATTAATTCATGTAATTCGTTTTGAAATTGTAAAAAGTGTTCATCATTAATTTTTAATTCTACTACTGAAAAAGTAGCACGATCCTCTTGGCTGTTTTGTTCCTCTAAATTGTTTAGATAATTTTGGTATTGAGTCATAAGTAACAACTGATAAGATGATATATAGTTTAATTTTTCCTCTATAGTAGCTTCTTTCCATTCCTCTTCATCAAGTCTTGCTTCTTCTACATTTAAAACGTAATATTTTTCGGAAACTGATTTCACCTTTTTTTCTTTAATAACGCGAATAATATCAGAATCCACCATGATTTGTATATGCCTATATAGCGTTGCTTGAGGTACATTTTTAATGAGTTTAATCATCTCTAATGGTGTTAGTCCATGCTCTTTATTACTCATTAACGCTTGGCAGATTTTCATTCTTACTGGATGCATTATAATTTCAGTTTTATTACTCATATTATCACCTTATTCTCTGTTGATTTTAATTCTCATTATAAAGAATGAGAACAGTGGTTGCAACATACCATTAATTATATTATCATTATCGATAATGATAATGAATATTTACTTAGGGGGAATGATGAATTGAAACTACACTATGGGTTTGATGATCTAAAAGATTTTGATTTTATGACTTATCTACCGATTATATTGCCAGTTATATTAGTATCTGCACTATTAATTTTAATTGCATTAATTGATTTGTACCGACATAGAAAAACGAGAGAAAATGTGGTCTTTTGGACGTTTATTGTTATATTTGCGAATACATTTGGACCAATTCTGTACTTTGTTATGGGGAGAAAGGATAGTGAGAGATCATGAAATTGGAAATCAAAAATGTAACAAAAACATTTAAAGGGAAAATTGCAGTCAATAATTTCTCGATGGAACTACAATCGGGAGAATGTATTGGATTAATCGGACCGAATGGGGCAGGTAAGACAACATTAATAAGAGTGATTTCAGACATTATCAATGCTAACTCAGGAGAGGTTTTACTAAATGGTAAAAAAATATCACAAATGAAAAGGGAAATAGGTTACTTACCACAGTATCCTAACTTTTATCATTGGATGACAGTGAAAGAAACTCTTACGTTTATGGGCAAACTTTCTGGATTAACTAAAAAAGAATTAGCAAATTCGATACCGGAAATTTTGATAAAAGTTGGACTTAAAGATGAAGAGAATTCAAGAGTTGGCTCTTTATCCGGAGGAATGAAACAACGTCTTGGTATTGCTCAAGCACTACTGCATAAACCTTCATTAATAGTCTTGGATGAACCTGTATCTGCATTAGATCCAATCGGTCGAAGAGAAGTTTTAAACCTGATTGAAGAAATTAAAAAAGATACAACGATTTTATTATCGACCCATATATTGGGCGATGCAGAAGAAATATGTGAACGGTTTGTAGTGATTAAGAATGGAATAAAAATAGAAGATACAACGATTACGGAACTGTTAAATCGAAATTGCGAAAATAAACTAAATTTGGAAATTACAGCAAAAGATCAAAAGTGGACTAATGTTATTAAAAAATTACCATATGTGAGGGAAGTAGAGGTCATTGGGAATAAAGTCAAAATAAAAGTTGAAAACATCTCAATAAATAAAAATATGTTACTGAAAAATGCAATCGAGAATGAAGTGGATATCCTAAAATTTGATAGTAACAATGATACGTTAGAAGATATATTCCTAAAATTGGTGGTGAAGAAATGAATAACTTCATTGTACTAACTAAAAAAGAATTTGCACAAATGATTCGCGATTATAAAGTTATATGGTTACCAATTGTATTTATCTTTTTAGGTTTAACCCAGCCGATCGTAACTTATTTTTTGCCATCAATTTTAGAATCATTGAGCGGTAGTCAGGGATTTACAATTGACCCGAGTATGACAAAACTAAAAGGTGGAGAAGTACTGGCCAGTACACTAGGTTCTCAATTTGATCAACTTGGGATAATGATTATAGCAATCTCAATTATGGGTATAATTCAATCGGATAAAGCGAATGGCATGTTAGCCTTTATTCTAACAAGACCTGTTACAGTTATTTCATATATAGGTGGAAAAATTATATCAAATGGTTTGATGGCTGTTTTAAGTGTATCAGTTGGATACATTGTTTCTTATCTATACGTAAATTATCTTTTTACGGATGTTCCATTTTCACAGATGATAACTGGACTTGTATTTTACCTTGCATGGGTTCTTTATATCGTTACATTTACTACGATGATCAGTACTGTTTTTCACAGCCAGGGTGTTATCGCACTAGTTTCAATTGTTTACCTTATTGGTTGTAGAATTATCGTCGGTTTGAATCCAGCAATTGATTATGTAAATCCAGCTAGTATGAGTAAACGAGCAATGGAATCTTTAATAACAGGATCAGTGAATTCGAATGGTATAATCAATATACTATTAACTATTGTTTGTATTTTGATGACACTCTTGGTTACGTATTATTGGATTGCTAATAAAAAATTTAATCATGAATAAGTCTCCATCTTAAGAAAAGAAAAAAATAAATTAAATCTTATTGAACTATTCTGCCAGATAGTAAAATAGGAGCCGATCATCGTTTATCGGCTCCTAGTATTATTGAACTATCGCACTGCGTTAGCCATCCATGAATCCTCAGATTCACAACAGTAGTGAATGGAAGTTTTTATTGTACTCCCATGGTAGTTGCATAAGTTAATGTAAAGTTCATAAATACTAAAAATAACTACTTTTTTAGATGTTTTATAAATTAATCTGGGAAAGTATTAGTACTTGGAATTATAGAAAAATTTATTGTCTACTGAAAAAAGAATTTGACTATGTGAGATATCTGATAATTCAAATTCACCCGAAGTATCCATTATATATAATGTAATTCCGTATATCCCTTTATTTAATACTTTATGTTTTTTGTACTCATTAAAAAGTTCTTACACTTTAGGAGTTTTATTTTTACTTAAATCAAACTGATAGTTAAAGTTGATTACACCAATTGAATTTGCATCTATATCGCTGGTATTTGGATCGTTTTGTATTACATTAGGAACAATTTCTTTTGTGTTAATTTTTTGAGTCTTTTTAAACTCTTCTATTAGTTTTTGTTCTCGAGAGTATTCTATATTAACATTTAAATAGTAAAAATAGTTTTGTTTTTGTTGATCATATGTCTCTTCTGATATTTGGACTAAACCATACTTTTTAATTAGTCCTTCAGAAAATTTTATTACATTTGGATTTTGCTTAATATAAGCTCCTTTAAAAAATTGTAAAAAAACATCATCACTACCTTCTTCGTCAACCTCTAATGTATCATAATCTAATAATAAATTTATAAAAGAAAGATAAGGGTGTAAAACCTAAATGTAAGTATCGTGTGGTAATTCATTAAACGAATCATCGGTTGTAGAAAGAATTTTTATATTACCATTAACCCCATAATTTTCTTTTAAATACTGTTTTATTGGTTTTTCAACATCTGTTTCTGAAAAGTTTGAGCATCCAGTAAGAATTAAGGTTGTTGTAATTGTTGTACTTACTAAGACGATTTGAATAATTTTTTTAATTTCCCTCATTTGACTATCCTACTTTACTTTTAATGTCATTTTCTAATGAACATTATCTCATTCCTCGTTCAATAGAACTTCCATTTTTTGTAAAAAAAGGAGCGAATAGTCCATTATGCTATGCAACTAAAGCTTGCAATAGTTCAATAACATATTCGGCTTAAAAGTCGATTTTTTTTATTCAAGTAAATGGCAGTTTAGTTCAATAAGAATGAGCTAAGTCATAAACGGTCTATTCGATGTTTTTCTTTTTTAAAGCAATATTCTTTGCTACAATTAAAAACAAATATATACGTGAGGTGAATCAATATGTATTGGACTCCACTATTTGAAAATGATGTACCAGTAGCACGCTTCTGCTCTTAATGGAGTGATTGAAGGTGACTACATCTCTCCGTTAGGGCAATCTGACCCAATTAAAGACGGAGGATTTTAAAATGAAAAATACCTTATTAGGTTCCTTATATTTAACTCTAGCTTCCAGTATCTGGGGTGGTATGTACGTTATTGTGAAAATTGTAGTATCGGTCATACCCCCATTAGAACTTGTGTGGATGCGATATTTAGTGGCAATTGTTGCACTTCTCGTTATCGGCTTCATCACACGTCAAAATTGGCGAATTGAGAAACGTTATTTCTTATTAATCGCAGCTATTGGGGTAATTGGAAATGCCATTTCAATTGTTGCCCAGGAAACTGGTACAATGTTATCTACTGCTCAAATGGGAGCTATAATAACATCTTCAACACCAGCATTTATGGTTATTTTTGCTCGCTTAATCCTTAAAGAACAGTTGACGTTAAGAAAAGGCGTTTCAGTTTGTTTAGCGACAATTGGGGTCCTTCTTATTGTTGGAATTGGTGATGTGAATATGTCCAGTTTACTTGGAGGTATTTCACTACTTATAGCTGCTTTAACATGGGCACTTATGTCTGTACTTGTAAAGCGTTTGCCAAATGATTATTTACAAATTGTGGTTACCACTTATTCCATATTAGTGGCCCTAATCTCGTTAACTCCATTTGTTTTGCCAAGACTAAACGAAATAAATATCTCTCAACTGACTCACCCTACAATTTGGGGAGGACTCTTGTATTTGGGAATTGTTTCAACAGCAGGTGGGTTTCTACTTTGGAATCGTGGATTACAAATGCTTAACGCTTCAAGTGGTGGTTTATTTTTCTTCTTTCAACCAGTGGTTGGAACATTACTTGGATGGCTAATTTTAGGAGAAAACATTAATGTAACGTTTTGGATCGGCTCTATCCTAATTCTCACAGGTGTTTTATTCGTAATCAAAGAGAAAAAATAGTAAATAAAAAATCCCCTTCAGACTGAAGGGGATTTACTTGTCTAATAGTACTAACTATTAATAAATAATGATTCTTAACTTATTGAACTAAACCAGCAAACTTTAACCTCTACTTGCATAAAAAAGCGATCTTTGTAATTGAAGAATCGCTTTTTTTCAAGTCAATTTAACAGCATGTTCAGAGAAAAATGAACTTATGTCGCAGTAGGAGGTGGGTTTATATTTACAGCCACGATTTTGCAAGTTGAAATTGCAAATCTAACGGTTGTAGTTGGACTTATTGGTAAAGTACCTAACACTATGCCAAGACCTGTTTGTTCCACGTTAAAACCTGCTGCAATAGAACCATTACCAGCTAAAAGATTCACTGTAGAACCTATCAGTGTATCTAGCAATTCTCTAATTGGTCTTTCACGACATTCACATTCGCACCCAGAATCAACAGGTGGCAACAAGTTGATAGTAGGTCCTGGTGGTAAAAATCCTACCCCTGTTACATCAGAAATATTGACCACAAAGGTTGTTACGCCATCTGTAACAGTAACTAAAAAATCATTCACAGCAGTAATAGTGAATAAAAAGAAAAGAGGGGGTACGTTTGGTGTGTCTGCAATCGTGCCAAGAATTACAGTTTCCCCGATAAGTTGTTGTAAAACGTTCTGCATAGGAAAAACACAGCAATCGCATAAACATCCTTCAACTACTCCAGTAGCACCCGTAGCTCCTGTAGCTCCTTGTGATCCACTTGCACCCGTAGCTCCTGTAGCTCCTTGTGATCCATTTGCACCTGTAGCTCCTGTACCTCCTTGTGATCCACTTGCACCTGTCGCTCCTGTAGCTCC
>NZ_NTZO01000154.1 GCF_002559405.1 Bacillus sp. AFS001701
TGCCATTATGTTGAATAAGAAAAAGCGATCTTCTATTGAAGTATCGCATGCGTTAGTTAGTTACATAACGAAACATGGCCCCTTCCAATTACTTAGCCAGTAAAGGCTCCAATAATAGCTCCTCCGATTATTCCTAAACCAATGATTGGTTTATAGGCTTTTGTAATCAGTGCATCTGGGAGGCTAATTAACAACCCTATTAATATTCCTTTTGTCCAACCATACAAAGGAAGGACAGTTACTGAAATTAAGAAACCAATCGTAAAACGATTAATAAATGAACTAATAATAGCAATGCGTTTGTCCTCAAATTTCATGGGGAGCATTATAAGTACAGATATTAAACCAAATATAAAACCAGATATAATTCCTAAATAAATGCTGTTCATTGATAATAAATATCCTTTCTCGTACTAACTCATCAATTGATAAGATTCCTTTAAAAGAACTAAAAACGCTTGATCTAGGTCGTCTATACTATGAAATCTAAAGTTATTGTGAAATCTATTTTTGGAAACTTGTTCAATTTTAGTAATCTTCTCGTGTTCAATTTGATGGTTTGTAACTAAATTAAAATCTAGCCATTTCTTTTTTGGATGAACTCCACAAAAGGAAGACTTATTCAAAAGATGAATAGAAGTCTTTTTAAACTCAATTTCAAATGGTCCTATTTCTTTCAATAAATCGAGTATTTTTGAATATATTTCATTAACATTAGATGCCTTATTTAAGAATAGTTCATTTTCTGACATATTTTCATCGCCTTCTTTCTCCCTAACTTATAAGATTGTATAACCATTAATTTGCATCTTTTTACACCATTTTACCATTTTCCTATGCAACTAAACTGCCAGTTAGTCCAATAAAAAATAGACCACCAAAGTAGTCTATCGTTGTACAACTTACGCATTCGTTAGTTGAAAACACTATTATTTATTTCGTAACAGCGATTAAATCATCCATTGTAAGTAACGAGTGTAAAATTAATCCTGCTTCGTATAAATTTTCTTTACCATTTTGTTTTCGATCAATAACACATAAAACGTCTTTTACATTGGCACCAACTTGTTTTAAATCCTCTGCACTAAGTTTAATTTGTCCCCCAGTTGTCACTACGTCTTCAACAATACAAACTTTCTTATTTTGAATATCAATTCCTTCTGCAAGTTTGCAAGTACAATAGGCTTTCGCTTCTTTTCGAACAAATACTACTGGGATGCCTGTTTTTAAAGATAAAGCAGTGGCAATCAGTGATGCAATAGTAGTTGGAATAACCAATAAGCGAGCGTTTGAATCTGTCCATGATTATATGAATATTGTTATTTCTATTCTTCTTCAACCATTCTTTCGACTCTTTTAATTTGCTTTGTACTTTCTTCCTTCCAAGAAGTCAATTTCATAGATAGAGTTTAATATTTTCGTAACACCTTTTTGAACAACCTTATCTTCATGTTCCGGTATACTTAATGGTCTTTTCTTTTTCGAATTGATTTTCGGAATATACATTCTCCTAACTGGAACAGGACGATAGCTTTTGCTCTTAAGTCTGCTTACTAAATCCTCTATATTTTCTTCGATATTACTACTGTATTGTTCTTTCGTTGTACCTTTTATCCCAGTTGCTTTCTTATTTGGTAATTCAATGTGACATTGAACTAGTGATTGCTTATCTAGTAAATGTGCAAGAGATGTAAATTTCATTTTAGGATCAGATTTTGCTAATTCTGCTATCCTTAGTAGTTTTGTTTCCATTTGTTATACCTACCTCTGTGTGTAGTAAATGTGTCCCTATTAAGGGTGATAAACTGGTAGTAGCCTTTCCTCCATCGGCATTACCCAACTTCATAGGTAATACGCTACTATCCGACTCCCTACATCGGCATTTGGTTTCCTCACTTGTTATCGCTTGTACACCATACTCTTCTATAAAGAAAAGACCGGTAGGGTCTCCCGAGTTGCCGTATCATATCAATGTGTAACGTGCCAAGGTCTCTGACTCCAGAGAGACTTTACCATTCTTGCCTTACCGAAAGGTAAAGTGTAGCTTTCTGCTATGCGTAAAGCATCAGCCCTCTCTATTTACTAACATTATGGAGCTCAATCCCTTCAACCATATGGCTTTCGGCCCGCCACCTAACTGTCTACGCTTAAAGATTAAAGTTACCTTTAATCCTCCAAGACTCGCTACGAGCGACTGGCTAGTTCTTACTCGACGGGAATCCCACCCGTTATATGATACGACCTATGCTCGGCCGCACACGCATCAGTTAGTTGTATAAAAAGGTTTTTTTACTATTTTTTCTTCTCGTTTAAAGTTCTGTTAATTGAAAGCAGGATTCCAATAATTACTCCCATAAAAATACTTATTAATCCAAAACCATTAACACCCGAATTTGGCATAAAAACCCAAGAATATAAAAAGAAAAAAATAAAACAACTTATACTACTTATTAAAATATATCTACTTAAATCCATCTTGAAGATTCCCCTTTATGCATCTTTTTTTATCCCGAATTATATTAAAATTCGTCAGAAATGTACGAAATCCTTGTACAACTATCCTGCCAGTTACTTCAATAAAAAAAAGTCGCATTGGCGACTCGTGATCTTGTTCAACTAATGCATGCGTAAGTTACTTAACTAGTTTTCCATTTTTATCAAAATATTTATATTCCAAACTATATGCTTCAGATGCTTTATACATTGTAAGAATACTAGCGCTTGGTTTACCCACGTTAATTTCATTTTTCTCTGTGCTACCAGTAGCATTCACAACACGCACACCCAATTTAGCGACAGTATTTTCGTAATTTGTTATTACAAGTAGGTTAAAAGGCAAAGGCTTTCCATCTTGATATCCCCTAAATAAAGGGAAAACTTGTAGGTTTTCTTCTGTTTTATTTTCGAGGTTAGTGTATCCATAATCAGCATTGATAAATTTATAATTTCCAATAATGTTTTTTTCAAAGTGTATATATGCAGGGATATTATCATGCAAATACGCTACATATCGATCATTTTTCAAATCATATATTTTTATAATTTCAATTGATTGGTTAGGATCGATTAATGATTGAATATTTTCTACGATATTTTTTTTATTATTTCCATTCATTAGAAAATTAGGTTTAAAGAATATGTACCAGACAATAGCTACACACAACATAAACATAATGGCGATCCTTTTTTTATGATGCATCACTGACTTACCTCCCATGGTGATCACTTCTAAGTATGTTAATTCTAGGTCTTATAAAAATCACCTTCCTAATGATGCTGAGTTATTTCCAAAAGTTTAGTAAGTAACACCTTACTTATTCAATCTAATTTGCAGTTTTGCACAATAAAAAATCGACTAAAAAGTCGATCATGATATACAACTAATGCTCTCGTTAGTTCAATAAGAATTGGAAAAAAATCTATGTTTCTGTAACTCTTAAAACGAACAAAAAGAAAGAACCTGTTTTGAAAAAGAATGTTCAAATCAAGCACTTAATAAATTCAATTGGATTACTCTGATAAAAAGGTTGATCATTTCTATTAGCCTTATTCAAATAAAGCGCCCGATTCTTGAATAAAGCATATTGTTCGTTTTAGCAGCATTATAGGTGATGGAATGAAAAACAATATTCAAACCACACTAATATCTATAGGAAAATTATATTGAAGGAAAATAATTTAAAAGGAGTAAATGATGCAGAAACAAATTATTTTATTTAATCTTGACGATACTCTAGTCTATTGTAATAGATATTTTAACAAGGTTATTGGAGAGTTTGCCGACCAAATGATCATATGGTTTGACTCCTTAACAAAAGAGCAAATAAAGCAAAAACAGCTTGAAATTGATTTGGAATCAATTGATGAACACGGTCTAACATCAGGCCGTTTTCCTGAATCCTTTATTGGTGCTTATAAATACTTTTGTGACCTTACAGGAAAAGAAAAAGTCAAGCATGAAATCGAATTATTAAGAGAGTTGGGGTTTAAGGTCTTTAACATTCCTGTAGAACCGCTCCCCTATATGAATGAAACACTACAGCAATTAAAAGAAGCAGGACACGAATTATATTTACATACAGGTGGAGATGAAGAGAATCAACGTAGGAAGATTACTCAGTTAGAACTCACTACATATTTTGAACATCGTATCTTTATTTCAGAACATAAAGACACAACCGCTTTATCGGATATATTAAAAACAATTGATGCCGATCCTAAAATAACTTGGATGGTAGGAAATTCGTTAAGAACTGATATCGTTCCAGCACTGGAGTTGAACATCAATGCCATTTACATTCCAGCTGAAGTAGAATGGAAATATAACGATGTTGAAGTTAATGTTGAGCCTAAAGCGGCTTTTCTAACGTTACATTCACTACATGATATACCGAATGCAATACATAAACACATTAAAAAGGAAGGTCGAGTCAGGAATTAATTCTCACCAAATAATTTTGATATCTATAACCGAAATAGAGACCAAGATAATCTTTATAATTAAATAAAGTAAACTTAAAGGACTTTATAAAGCAGTTGAAAGCTATATATTTATTCTATTTACTAATCAACGAGTCCTTTCCTTATTCAACTAATGCATGCGTAAGTTGAACATCAAGATCGACGGTTTCGTCGATCTTCTTTTTGTACTAACTGCAGTTTAGATTAAGAAGGAATGAAATAATAATGAAAAACTAATCTATAAGTGAAATTATATTAATAGGGAGAATAGCTATGCCGAGGAAATAAAAAAAAGGAAAAAGAACCAGAAGAAAAATATGATGGTGTACACCTATTAGCTTTTTTTGCCATCGGTTTTATTCGTGAATATTTTCATCTATCATTCAATTTTTTTTTATAGCAGTCTCACTCTAGTGGATTGTCGCTTACTATTACTTAGAGAAATGGAAGATGCGTACCATTCTAAAGTATATTATCCTTGCAGTAATCGCTTTTTTAGTTAGTAAGTTTTTCTTTTAGGACTTCAATTTTGAAGTTCTCTATGCAACTAACGCTCTCGTTAGTTCAATAAGAATATTTGTATTGATACAAAGAACGCAAACAAAGATACTATGAAATAAATATATCCATTTTTTTTTCGTTTTAGTTGAAATTCAGATATACTTGCCAACAAGACCGTTGCTCCTAAGAAAAAGAGCATATAAGGCATTAATGCTGACTTATGAGTTATTAAGCCATAGATAGACAAAATTACGACTACCGATGCAAATATTAACCTTAAAATTCTTAACATTCGAAGTTCCTCCGTACTATTTATTTAGTAGTAAATTCCAACTAATGCATGCGTTAGTTCTATATCATCATCCAACAAAAGGAGCAATTATTAAAAGGAAAAGGGAACAACTTATAATAGTTGCAGTAATTGAAATTGGAAGTTTTTTTCTTCTAGATGTCTTTTCATTTCCTATGAACTGAACCTTATTTATGTAAAGCACAAAATATAACATTAAAAATGCAATTAGAGTGATCCAATTAAATATGTTACTATGTATGCTGACTCCAAAGATATAATAGACGAAATCAATTAACTTAAAGAATATACCACCTAAAATAATATACATAAAAACTATACGCAAAATCCCAAATAAGAATTTCATTAATTCCTCCAGTTCTTTAAGCCCTCAATATTCAACAACTACAACTGTTACTTCATCTTGGTATTATATTTCTTCATCATATAACCACCATATGTTTTTAATAACTTAAATACTCTTAGATTATCTCATATTATAAAAACCTTAGTTATTGGTAAATCCTGCTTATTGAACTACACTAATGGACTACAGAAGTAGCCCATCTTTGTTGAACTAACGCTCTCGTTAGTTCAATAGTTTTCTTTCGAGGAACAAGTAATACAATATATACATTCTTGTTTTCTCGTAATTAAGGTAGTCTTTATAAAAAATTGGATATTTATCGATATTTGTTTTTAAAAACTTATATTGATCAAATTGATCAAAAAATGATAACTTCAACCATTTTATTAAGTTTTTTTTATAAATCTCATCAGATTTACCTCTAATAATATAATTATGGCTTGAAAGGATAATCATCCAATATGTATTCAAATCAGCGTTAAGGCAATCATCCTCTGAGAAAAAATCTTTATAATCATTTTGAATAAGTTCAGTATCTTGATAAGGGAAAGGATTTTTTAGTGTCTCCCCCAATTTCAATAATTCTTTTAAAATAATCGGATTTTTTTCAGCTTTTACCAATTCTAAAAGGTATTGGAAGTATCTAACCATTCCAGTAGAAACTTTCTCACTTCTAATATTTCGAAATGGATCTAAAAAATCTAAGTTATACATGTCTTTTGTTTTCAAATTAAGTCACCATAATTAAACATTTTTATATAAATTATATCATTTCTTATTCAACTAACCTGCCAGTTAGCACAACAAAAAATGGACTACGGAAGCAGCCCATCGTTGTTGAACTAACGCTCTCGTTAGTTGTACAAGCTAATCATAAATTCGTTTAAGTGAACTGAAATAAATTCCCTAAAGTAAGTACAATGAGTAACAATATCAGCTACCCTTCGATCAATACTTAACTGGTATTGTTTTGCTATAATTAGTGTTCTTAAATTGCTATAATCCTCTGTGATTTGCCCCCAAACCATCTTACTTGGGGTAACTACGAGAACCTTTTTTGCTCCCAATACATATGGTGCCATCATTAACACAGAAGTTTTGACTGAACCTGTGGGTATGACAACAATTGCTGTATTAGAATCATTAATTGTAAGGAATTACAAATTGAATAAATTTCTCCAATTTGTGCATTCCTTAGCCCTGGTTCATTGCTTGATTCTTTAGGCTAACTAATATACTTATAAACTTCTTCAAAATAAAAATCAGTCATATTCAGATTATCAAAATTTCACATAATTTTCCTTCACCATACCTACAGTTAATTGACTCCCAATTCAAAGAATTTCTCCCTATTATTATACAAAATATTTAAAATTAATTCTCTATTCAATAAAATCGAACTACTCAAGAGCCAAACTATACTTT
>NZ_NTZO01000155.1 GCF_002559405.1 Bacillus sp. AFS001701
CATATATTTTTTGTTTTAAAACAAAATTGTTATAACTTGATTTAATCTAACATTTATTCCTACTTGCTGATCGTTTATTAAAACCTCTTCTTTAACTTTTTCATTTAAATTAACAATGTATACCTGATCAATCTCATCATTAAATTTCAAAAATGCATACTTTTCATTTTCCGATGAATTATAAAAACGCATAACAAATTTATCTACTTTTTCAGCCTTTTTCAATGTACTTAGAACAACATTTTGGGATTGCTCTTTAAAAAAACTAAACTCTAAAGGAGTCTTCACATTCGACCTATTCAACTTCATAGCATCATAAGGGATCTTATTATAAGCAACAATAGGAGTTAAATACTCCTTAGCAATCCGACCAACATTCTCTTCTTTATTATGTGTTACAATCGCAAACTCCAACAACAACTTCCCAATCATCTGAGAATCCGGAGTAGGCAACTTAATCCCCGAAGGTCGCCCTGGTCTACGAACCATCTCCTCTTTCCCAAGAAAACCAACACTCCTAAACAAAGTAATGGCTATAGTATCAAACTTTTCACCAACGATTTCATATTCTCTCGTACTATTTGTTAATACACTTACTCCGTATCCATCGTTCGATAAACCTACATAACTCAACATAGGATAAATTGAATCCGGACGTTCATCCCAATTCTCTTCCTCCCACACAAGAATTGCCGGATCTACTACATTTCGTTTAATCGAACCAAATTGATTATCTGATACCGAGAAAGCCGACGCAATATTCGTTGGAATTAATACTCTTAACCGATGGTCCTTCGCTTGATTATCGATTTCAAATTTAACCTCAAGTATTGAATTATGATTTGGAACATTCACTACAATATGAACATTTATAGCACTATCAATAATTTGTTCTTTTCGTTTTTCTAAATTAGAAGGAACAGCCAAAGTATATTTAATATCAATAGTTACACCAAATCGATTTTGCTGAATTTTAGTTTCAGCTTTTACGAAATCACTATAAATTAACTCCTCATTTAGAAGTGGAGAGTAATCATATTCATCCCCATCATCACCTCCATTTTCTAAACGAAGAACATTCGTAAAAATTTGTCTAAGTTGTTTATCAAAAATATTCAATGTTCCATTTGAATTAAGAGTAATCTTATAATAATCTGTTTCAATCTCATTAGTAGAATAAGTTATTTTCTTTAAGACTTCATCACCTTCTTCTACGAAATATGTCTTATAACCCATCGATGGAATCGTTTCTTTTAGTTCAATTGTATATTCAATAAATGGATCATAATTTCCATAATGAACAATTTGACGATCAATTAATCCTGGATCAGTAATCTTACTTTCAATAATTTCGTAGTCTATTTCATTTGATTCATGATCAACTAGCTTAAACGATTTGAATTTTGTCATAACACTAGTAGTTACAACTTCAGTACGTTCATAAGGAAGTAAGTTAAAAAGTGTAATTCGATCATTTTCATTAGTAGTATCCATCGAATCAACAATCTTACGTTTATAAAAATTGATTAGTTGATCAACTTTTTCTTCCGCTAAATAAAAACGATTTAGAATTTCTCTGTGTACTTTATCAGAACAGCAACATCCAATACTATCATGTGCGTGGTTTTTCATAATCTCTTTCCATATTAACTCAATCAAACTATGGTGATACTCAAATCCTAAACGAAAGGCGATTGATGCAAGTGGTTCTAAAATATTGGTAATTTTATTTTCAATTCTAGTATTCGCCGCTTTAATATCCATTCTTGTCGAGTATATACTGCGATGAACACGCATGTACTTTCCATCTAGAAATTCGCCTTTCAACGTATCAAGGTCATTTTGTGTTTCAAGATTTTCAAAAACATTTTCATATTTACTTAAGAAAAATTCACGGTCTGGATATAGTTTTTTTAGTTTTTCAATGATCGTAAAAACATTCTTTTGAATTGGCATTTGATCATGCCCATTTGGTAAAATGATATGATCAGTCGTTGCACCACGATCAAGTACAGTGAAATACTTATCAATTCGACTTTGCAGTACTTCCTCATCCTCTGGTAAATACTTGCCAATCGCGTAACCAAGCGGAAACAATTGAACTAGCACCTTTGAACCATCATCTGTCTCCCAATAAAATTCAGTTTTGTCTGTACCATGACGTTCAGATGTACCTCTCCAGAAGATTGAATACTTAATATCAAACCCGTTTAAAATCATCGGCATTTGAGCTGATTGTCCAAAAGAATCTGGAAGATAACCAATCTTCATCGATTCGCCAAACTCTTCGCAGTCCTTCATTCCGTATAATAAGTTACGAACAATCGACTCACCACTGACAATCATCTCATCCGTTTGCGTATACCATGGACCAATAATTAATCGCCCTTCTTGAACAAGCTTTTTTATTCTCTCTTTATTTTCCGGTTTTACAGCAAAATAATCTTCTAAAATAGCAGTCTGTCCATCTAATACATAGTAAGGATAATCAGGATTTTTTTCTAACATTTCCATAATTTCTTCCATATTATTGACTAATAGAATTCTAGATTCTTCCGTTGTAAAATACCATTCTCTGTCCCAATGCATATGTGGGACGATATGAACTTTTTTCATTATATGCCCCCACTCTTATGCTACATTTTGTTGTGATGATTTTACTTGTATATCTTTAACGATTTTTTGTTTTCTTGTCATGATTAATAAAATTGTAGAAATAACTGCCCCAATTAAAGCCGCTCCAAACCAAATACTTGCGGCTACTATGGCTGGTTTTCCTTGAAGTAAAGCTAATGAGAAAATCCCAGCACCTGGAACATTTAAACCAATATTAAAGTAAGCAACAATCGCTCCTGTTACTGCAGAACCAGCAATTAATGAAGGAATCACTCGGAGTGGATCGTTAATCATAAACGGAATCGCCCCTTCTGTTATTCCAGCTAATCCAAGTAACCAAGTTTGTTTACCAATTTCTTTTTCTTGTTCGGAAAATAGATGTTTACCAATTATCGTTGCTCCAGTGACGGAGAATGCAGAAACCATTTTGACAGATGCAAATGCTGCATAAGGTACAATATTTCCACTCGCCATTGCACCAATGCAGAATGTGTAAGCAGCTTTGTTAACTGGACCACCAAGGTCAAATGAAACCATAGCTCCCAAAATTGCTCCAAGTATTATCGCGTTTGTCCCACTCATTCCATTGAGCCAATCAATTAATCCTTGGTTTAAGAAAGCTAATGGCTTACCAATTACAAATAGCATAATTGAACCAACCACTAGTGTTCCTACTACAGGATAAAACCAGAAACTAACAAAGCCTGCAAAGGTACCTTTAGGTTTCACTTTTAATTTTAAATACTTTAAGAAATAACCTGCTAGTAATCCTCCAAGCATACCTCCTAAAAATCCACTGCCTATTAAATTAGCCGCTACCCCTGCTGCAAAACCTGGCCCTAATCCTGGTTTATCTGCAATTGAGTACGCCATATACGCTGATAAAATCGGAATCATGATTTGTCCTAATAAAGAACCACCTAATTGGCGTAATAACCATAACCATGATCCTTCCGCTGCATATACATCTTGAAGACCAAAAGCTTGCGCTATAAAGACAGCCGCCGCTAATGTCATACCTCCCGCTACAATAATAGGGATGATGTGAGAGATTCCTGTTAAAAGAGAATCCTTAATTTCTGTTTTTATAGATTTGTTTTCTACTTCATGATGTTGCTCTTCACTTTCGGCCAATTCAGATTTAGGCGCATTTCCCACTTTTTGGAGAGCTTGTTCTAAAATTCCCTTTGCGTTTCGAATTGGTGCAGCTACAGAAGTTTTAACTTTTGGAAGATGCTTGAATCGCTCTTCATCTTTTACCGCAACATCCACCGCAAATACAATCGCATCAGCCTTTCTAATTAAATCAAACGTATGTCGATCTTCAATTCCATTTGCTCCTTGTTTTTCAACGAATACATTAATGCCTAATTCGTTACCCGCTTTCACAAGTGCTTCCGCTGCCATATATGTATGTGCAATGCCAGCTGGACAAGCTGTAATAGCTAAAACTGTTTTATCCCCTTTTGGAGAGACTTTCAGATTAGTAGGTTGTAAAGGTGCATCAAGAAGATCAAATAGTTCTTTATTTGTTCTTGCTTGTAGAAGATTCTTTTTATACTCTTCATCTGATAATCTTGTAACCAGTTCAGCTAATAAAGTAAGATGCGTAGTGCCTTCCTCTTCTTTCGGAATCGCTAACAAAATAACTAATTCAACTTGATTACTTGGATCAATACTTTCCCAATTATTCATTGGTTTCTCAAGTGTAATAACCGCAAACGAAGACTCTTTAACAGATGAAGATTTGCCATGTGGAATTGCGAGGCCACCTTCAAATCCAGTAGGTGATAAATCTTCTCTTTCCATTACCGCATTGTAAAACTCTTCTTCAGAATGGATTTTCCCTTCTGTTGCCAACTTTTTTACTAAGTATTTTATGATTTCTTCTTTTGATGAAAATGCCATTTTTGTACTGATTAAAGCTTCTGAAGTTAACTTCTTTAATTGCATTTTTGTAACCCCTTTCATTTTTTATTGGACTACTTTGGTTTCATAATAGCAAAAAAAAAATAAGAAGACGGAAACTTCTTATTTTTACACAGTTTTTAGTAAATATTTATTTTTAGTGTGTATTTATACACATCATTTTAATGTTTTCCAGTAATACTCTGATAAGGATCTAATAACGAACAATAAAGGTGTTTTATCCGTTACATTGTATTCATTCATTTTTTTATTAGGAGAATAGCAATACAAATTCACATCTGCTATTTGTTGTAAAGGATTTTTACTAAAATGAGTAAGCGATATTAACTTTATTCCCTTAAACTTTGCTAATTCCGCAACATCTAATACTTGAGCTGTTTCTCCAGATAATGAAATTAAAAAAAGTAAATTATTCTCTTTAGAATCAAATTTAGAAAGCTCATATAAGACATCGTGTCTGTGAATATAATACTCAGCCTGTTTACCAACTACTTTCAAATTTTTTATCATCATCTCACAAAATGGCGCAGTGTCCCCTACTGCAAAGAAAAGCACCCTGCGTGCTTCTTGAATTAATTTTGTAGTAAGTTCTAGTGTATTTTGATCAATTAATCCAATTGTTTTATGAATGTTGTATGTAATACTATCTTCCTCGGTAAAATTATCTTGCTGAATTATTTCCTCTTTTAAACTATTCTTCATCTGAGAAAATCCATCAAAACCTAATTTTTTTGTTAATCTCGTAATTGTATTCGGAACAGTAAACAATTGGGCAGCTAAATATTGTATAGAGTATCCAACAACCTCTTCTTTGTGATCCATAATAAACTCAATAATTTGATCATCAGTATCGTTTAGTTTATATTCAAATTTTTGAATCCTTTCCTCGAAATGTAACATTAAGCAAACACCTTCTTAATTTATGTACTGTTATTAATTTACTAGAATTTGACTTCAAAAGGAGAACAACTATAATATTGTTCTCTTTTCCTATTGTTCTTCCTTTTTATTTTTATCTAACAATAAAATAACGTACTCTAAGTCGTTTATATCAAATATTTACTTTACCTACTTCAATTTTCTTACCTGTTATTATCATGAATTATTGCAATTTCAATTTAAGAGTACCATGAAAAACATCCTAAATAAGAACGGTAATATGGCAATTTTGTGTTTGAATAATTTTAATAGAATCACTTATCTTTTTCTTCCTATTTGTAACCAAAATTAAGAATTGAAAAATAAAAAGTCAACTGCCGACAGTTGACTTTTGTTTCAGTAAGTATACTAAAAAAACCTTTAAAAGGTCCCCTCATCTATCAATGACAAATCAACTTTTGAATTATTCATCTAATCCATAAATAATTACTTTGCATTAGCATCAGGTTGATGAATTCCAAAAATATTACCTTCAGTGTCCTTGAAGTATCCTTGCCAAGCCATTCCAGGCAGTGCATATTTAGGCATTGCTACTTTGCCACCATTTTCAACAATTTTAGCTTCCGTAACGTCGTAATTTTCTACGCCCATGGTACATGCATATCCATTTAATGGTTGATTTGCTTCAGGAGGAGCACTTTGGCGCTGCATTAAGGCACCATTGATTCCCATTTCGTCCTCATTACCTGTCACTGCACCAAAGTATGGCATTCCTGCATATTCACTCCAATCTTGAAACGTCCAACCAAATACCTCTCCATAAAACTTCTTTGCACGTTCCATGTTATCAACATGAATTTCGAAATGAATTAATCTTCCCATAGTTTCCTCCTATGTTTTACAAGAATTTTCCTTAACTCATCTAGTATGTACTATAGTTGCTTATTTATTATTATATTGGATATGGAAAGAAATTCAATTTCCAAAGAAATATTTCTTTTATTATTTGTTCGACATCATTCTAAATTACTTAGTTTTATCGTTAATCGTTTAGCAATAACTTATATACTGGTAATTGATATTTTTTTAAATAATCAATTTTTCAACCGTAGGAAGGTCAGCTGGAGCCCATTCAAGTTCTTTTAACACAGAAATTTCTTTCCATTCGATCTTCGCATGTTCATTCGCTACTGGCGTACCGCTTATAATCTTGGCTTCGTATGTTATCAAATTTACAATTATATTTGGATACTCATGAATGACATCTTCAACTAATTCAGATACAGCTATTTCGCAACCTAATTCTTCCTTTATTTCACGAACCAAAGCCTCTTCGGGTTTTTCATTCTTTTCGATTTTCCCACCTGGAAATTCCCAGTAATTTGGCATGCTCATCTCTGGTGAGCGTAGGGCACATAGTATTTGGTTTTGATCGTTTTTTATGACAGCTCCAACGACTTTAATTTGTTTTTTCATTGTTTTTTTAATCCTTTTTATTCAATTATCTATTTATTATTTGGGCCGTACATTTAGACAGCCTATCCAAATAATCATAATACTATTTCTTTTCTAAAATTCGAATTGCTTTTTCAATTTTAGCTAAGGTCTTACCCATTCCAAAATCGATTACTTTTGTGTGTGGTTGAGTGGATTTTCTTTTATTTTTTCGTTTTAATCCCATAATGCTCCTCCTGTACAATCTTTTAATACCAATCCTATACAGGAAAAGAAGCATTTATGCATAAGAAAAGCAGAGAATATTATCATCCTCTGCTTAATGAAATTACCTTGTGTATGTAAGTTTTTCTGCTTTAGCGTTAGCTTTAAGAACATTTCTAAATCCTTCAACAACTGCTACTTGTGTGTTTGGTCGTAAGGAGTTCTCTGTAGGGGAGTTAGACTTAGATTTTCTTCGCTTAATACCTGCGGATCTACGAAGTTCACTTACTGCTTGTCCACTTATAATTGACATGATAACCCCTCCTGTTTCTATTAGATTTGTTCACTCATATCTTATCATAATAATTATCATTATTCATCATCCTCTTCTAAATCACCCATATACCAATCAAAAATATATAACAAGTTTGAAATATAAGAAGCATCAATCCCATCGACCGCTACATCTCCTGCCTCTAATGTCACAATCATGCTATAATAATTTCCGAAGTAAGGTATAGAAATTAGTTTTTCTTCTTTTAAAATAATGGTTTCACCATAAGAAAAAGACTTTATCATATTCGTTTTATCTTCTTCAATTGTTGAAAAGTTTATTGCGTGTCTAATACTCATCTTAGTAATTTGGGACCGAATTTTATTTTGCTTATCTTCTTCGCTAATTGGTGAGTCAAATATAAATATAGTGATGGCAATACCGAATGTATCGCTATATAGCTTCAGATATTCCGATAATTGATTAACATACTCTTCTGTTGATTGTGGAAGAGGTTTATTTTCAAAGGAAACAACGGTTTCTTGTATGACTTTAGAGAAGTTTTCTGCTTTTTTGGCACTTATTAAAATCATTTGTTTACTCTCTGTCAAAGCCTCACGAACTTCATCTTCATACTTAAACTCTGCACTCCAAATTTTTAAAATGTTTGGACATAGAAATACAGCTAAATCTATAAAAACTACCAAAGCTGAAATTTCTGTAAGGAACTTCCAATTCTTAAAATCTAGATTACTAGTTATAACGCCAATTGCCATGACGATTAAATACAACGTATAATATGTCCTTCGAATACGACCTAAGTTGTTATGAAAGCTTTTACTATCCATCCAGTAAAAAGCTAAAACAATTAGCAATAAAATAGAAAATCCTCCAAATAAAACTTTCAAGTGAGATACATGAAATAAAAACATTAGTGAAAATATTATACTAAACATCAATACAAGTAATATCACGTATATTACCAAGAAGTTAACCTTAAATTTACCTATCTGTACTTTCAACTTAACTCCCCCTTATATCTACTATTTTATCAAATAAAGGGTAGAGTTTGCTTCACAAATAAGTAGATTGGTGGAATACTAATTGAACGGATTCATCAGGTAAAGAGTTTTACGAACCCGTCGATCGATAATGCCTCACACCAATTTGCCATACTAGTAAGCAAGGCATAATAAAAATAATCCCCACTATTGGCGATAACATATATAGATACGCTTTCCCCTCCGTTTTATCTAGAATAAACATTAAAGGTAAGTAATTAACGCATCCGAAAGGAATAATAAATGTAAAGAATTTTGTTATCCATTTCTGATAGATATTTAATGGATACTGTGCCATCTCTCTTCCGCCATCTGTAAAAATATTGACTACTTCGAGACCCTGAATGGTCCAAAAACACATCGTTGCAGCAAGGATAAAGATTCCGGTAAAAATAAAGACCCCGCTAATAATCATTAAAATAATCGTTACTACTTTCATACTGCTCCATTCGATGGAAAGATTATTTAATGCCCAAATCAAAACAATTAAACTCTGAAGTAATCGACCAACTCTAGTAAACTCGAATTTAGAACCCATAACCTGAACAATTGTACTTCTTGGACGAACAAGTACTCGATCAAAGCTACCACTAGCTACTAGACTAGAGAAAGAGTCAAATCCACGAGCAAAACATTCACTTAAAGCAAAAGCCATATGGATAATAGCAAAACAAAGAGCAACCTCATAAAAAGTCCATCCTTTAATTTGTCCAAATCGTTCAAATAAAAAATAAAGACCCGCAAACATCGAGAACGGGATTAAAAACTGGCCAATTGTTAAAAGCCAAAAAGATGTGCGGTATTCCATTTGTGATTTAAAGAGAATCAGAAGATATTTAAAATATAGTCCCATAGTGTCAACCTCCTTGGACCACGACTCTTCGTAAGGCTTTATTAAAAGTGATTCTTCCTAGCCAAACAAGTAAACCTAACCAAATAATTTGTATTCCTATCCCAATCAAAGCCTCATTTTGAGGAATATTCCCAGAATAAACCCTAAACGGGAAATCAGCTGTCCATCGAAACGGAAGGAAATAAGCAACAGTCTGAAGCCAAGCTGGCATTAGTGGAATCGGAATTGTTAAACCAGAGAAAAATTCCCCAATAACTCCAAACATTAATAAGGAGCCTATAGGAGACATTGTCACAAATACTGAAATATAAATGAACATAGAAATCGAAACAAGAAGAAGTAAACCAAAGATAAGGGCAAACAAAAATAACACAAAGGTTAAGACACTTGGTGGTAACGTCATTTTATAAGGTTGAGGTAAAAAGAATGCAACAAGTAGGATCGGGAAACACCGTAGAATTGCACTCGACAAGCGTTGGGCTAAAAGTTTTGAATACCAGAAGCCATAGATTTCGCATGGCCTACAAAGCTCGTATGCAATATTCCCGGTTGTAATTAGATCAAAAAGCTCATTATCACGAAACCACAGCATGATGAAAGCTAAAAAGGATTGTTGTAACCATAAGTATGTAATGATTTCTTTTAAAGAAAGTGGTTGAGAATGGACTGTTTGACTATAAAAAGCTTCAAAGATCATGATGTACATAAATCCCCAGAAAAACTGTGTTGCTACCCCCGCCAATGCTGCTGAACGATATTGCATTCCGTTCAATAGTCGTAGTTTAAGTACAGATACATATGGCTTCATATTTGAAACTCCTTGTAGAGACCAACGATAATTTCTTCAATTGGTTGTGCTTCAATCGTCACATCGAGTAGGTCAACCTTACTGGATAAACTGGAAATTACATCAGATATTTTAACTTGTTCTGTGTCTAGACTTAATATTGCCCGTTCAGGAGACCATGAAATCATTGTGGCTCCAGGAATTTTGAATGGGTTGTGGTCCTCTCGATAATCTACCGTAATCGTTTTATGAGTCCCAAAATGTTTTCGTAATTCATTTAAATTACCATCGAATAATAAACTTCCTTTACCAATTAAAATAACTCGATCAGCTAAAGCTTCAATATCATTCATATCATGCGTCGTAAGAATGACGGTAACGCCCTTTTCTTTATTTATCCTTTTAATGAAATCACGTACGGCAATTTTTGAAACAGCATCAAGCCCAATTGTGGGTTCATCCAAAAATAAAATTTTAGGACTATGTAGCAATGATGCTGCAATTTCACAGCGCATCCTTTGTCCTAAGCTTAATTGTCGTACAGGTGAATGAATAAGACTTTGTAAATCGAGTGTTTCAATCAGTAGATCAAGAGTATCTTGATATTCGTTTTGAGGAATTTTATAAATATCACGGAGAAGCTCAAACGAGTCTATAACGGGTACATCCCACCACAATTGAGACCGTTGCCCAAAAACAACACCGATCTGTTTAACATAGGAAGCTCTTTCCTTCCATGGAGTGTATCCCATTATGTTACACGTCCCTCGATCTGGAACCAATATTCCGCTCATGATTTTTATCGTCGTTGACTTCCCTGCGCCATTCGGACCAATATAGCCTACGATTTCCCCCGGTTCAATAGAGAAAGAAATATCATTCAAAGCTTCGACAATCGAATGCTCTCGATAAAAAAGCCCCTTCACTGCCTGCCTAAGTCCTGAAGAACGTTTCGCAACCTTGAAGGATTTACTTAAACCATTTACTGTAATCAATTTTTTCGCCTCCTAACATTTTTGACTGGAAGAAAAATACTATCATCATACTATCGGCACGTCAATGTTTTTTTCAGTCTATTCGGTAATTTTAGAAAAATAAATTTTCACAAGTAGTTGGCAACAAAAAAAGAATGAAATCAATTAATTTCATCCTTTTTAGTAAATCACTTATACAACAGGAGTTAGTTCTCCTGCTGACATGATAACTTAGTTTACTTGAATTCAACCGCCATTTCATCTTTAAATCCGAATAAATAAGTAAAAATAAAACCAGCTACATAAGAGATAATAACTCCAGTTAGGTATAATAAAACCTGATTTGTATGAACTAAAAATGATAATGGAAGTCCTGAAACACCGACTGCAATTGTCGCGATATGGTAATGAGCCTGAAATGCTCCTCCGACTCCGGCACCTAAACATGCCGTTAAAAATGGACGACCTAGCGGTAAGGTTACCCCAAAAATTAATGGTTCACCAATTCCAAGCATTCCTGATGGGAGTCCCCCACCGATTGCACGTTTTAAGCTTTTTTTCTTCGTTTTAAAGTAAATTGCAAACGCTGCTCCGACTTGACCCGCTCCACCCATCGCAAGGATTGGAAGCAAAGGATCATCTCCAATGGAGTTAATTAATTCAAAATGAACTGGCGTCAAACCTTGATGGAGCCCAGTAACGACTAGTGGAAGGAATGTTGCGCCAAGTACAAATCCAGCTACAACTCCTCCATAATCAAGAACATTTAGCAAGCCTTTTGTAATCGCATCCGATACAAAACCGCCAACAGGCATAAATACAAGGTATGTAACGATACCTGTAATTAACAACGCTATGGTAGGCGTGAGAATAATATCTAGAGATTGCGGTACAAATTTTCTTACTGCCCTTTCAACTAAAGCGATGAATATTGCAGCAAAAAGAACTCCAATTAACCCTCCACGTCCAGGAAGCAGATTATGCCCAAATAAAGAGATATCTGCAACTCCAGGGTTGATGACAAGAATACCTGCCAAAGCCCCAAGCGCAGGGGATCCACCAAATTCCTTAGCAGTGTTTATTCCGACTAAGATTCCAAGATAAGCAAACAGACCCGATCCGATAACAGTTAAAATAATAGCTAATTTTGAGTCTGCCGCAAGCCACTCCGCTTGAACAATTGCTTTTGTAATACCGGTAATTAATCCTGAAGCAACAAGGGCAGGAATTAACGGAATAAAAATACTTGCGATTCTACGTAAAAACAGTTTAAAAGGTTTTGCATTTTTTCTATCAATCTCTGATTTGTTTTTTGAAGCTACCTCATTCAGATCAAAATCAGTGGCCGCCACAAGCAATTTGTCAAACTCTGCTGCAACTTTATTTACAACACCAGGTCCAAGTATGATTTGAATCGTTTCTTCTTCTACAACTCCTAGAACACCTTCTGTCTTTTTGATCGCCTCTATGTCTACCTTTGAATGATCGTTCGACGCTACGCGTAGTCTTGTCATACAATGAGTAGACGTCGATATATTCTCCGCTCCTCCTAAATGCTCTAATAAATGTTCGGCAATTATTAAGTATTTGCTAATCCCATTTGCCATCTTTACAACTCCTTTCAAAATAATCCTACCTCTTAAAATAGTTTGAAATATTTATGAGAATAGTCGGCGTTGATAGATTGATAGTTTTTTAAATTGTTTATCACCCCCTCCTTTTACAATTTAAATGCAAGTGTATTTGTTCAATTAATACACCTTGATTCTTTCATCAAATTCAGTTTTTAATACAAACAAAATTTCAAATTTAATATTATATAATTTGAAATTTTGTTTTAATTTTACGCTAATGTGATTGCTTTTATGACAAGGTATTAAGAGGAAAGAATATGATGAGTCTCTATCAAGTAGGGGTAATATAAAAAAATAGACGATCCCAAGTTAGTGGAATACGTCTATAGGGGGATTAAAAATGATAAAAATAGTAGTGTAGTTATAACAAACCATCGGACATTGTACTCTTTTCAAGCACCTTAAAAGATTAATATTATATTAAAAAGAATAAAAATATTAAAACAATAACTTTTAGAGATAAGTATCTAGAAATATAAACTATTAGAATAAAAACTAGAAAAAATAAATATTAAAGAATAAATACATTATAGTAAGAGTGCATACTGGCTTTTTCACACTCTAACTTCGAATTCCTTTTTCTATATTCAATTTACATATCTTTTTTTTATTTCTGCAAATTTAATTTGACAATAATACCACATATTACGATCGTACAACATTATGTTTTCATTAAATTTTACCTTTAACGTATTGTATGATTGTTCAATTTTCCAATAGTACTCATCATTTAATATTGGTTTATTTAACCATCCAATATCGTTAAGGATTGATTGAAAATATGAAAAATGTTGGTAATCAATATTATTTTCTGTTTCATCAATGTAAGAATACAGCTGATCAACTTTTTGTAATACTTCCTCTTTAGATGTTGTACCACTTTGTAATTCGAATCTATTCATTTTCATAATAGGTATCTTCGATAATTGATCTGTTAACTTATTTTTTAATGTATATATTTGTACAAATTTTTCTATCTCTTCATCAAAATATTTAAATGACTCTATAGTTTCATTATTATTTCTATGAATTTGTAATATTTTTTCCTTCATCAATTCATAATTTTCTTTAAAACACTCAATTGAATTTTT
>NZ_NTZO01000156.1 GCF_002559405.1 Bacillus sp. AFS001701
ATTTTAGAGTTACTATGAAGTGTTTTCGAATACTTTGTTCTTTTATATAAAAAATATATTAATGAGCATTAAAAAAGATATTAAACTAAAATAAGGTAATTTAACCAATAGGAAGGGTGAAAAATGGATATTAATAATTTTCTTACAATCCTCCTTATCATCAATATACTTTTAGCAGGAGTACTAGTATTTATTGAAAAAAGAGATGTTGTCGCTACATGGGCGTGGTTAATGATCTTACTTTTTATACCTATAGTGGGATTTTTACTATATCTATTTTTAGGTAGACAGCTAAAACAAAAGAATTTCTACCATCTATCGACCAAAGAAAGTACTTATCTACAATTGGCGGTTACAGACCAGGCTAATAAAATTCATAATGATCAAAGTTTTCTTCAAGATGAGCTATTATCAAAGCATTCACATTTAATTATGATGAATTTAAAGTCAGCTAACGCTTTATTAACGACAGATAACGAGATCCAAACGTTTCGAGATGGACACGAAAAATTTAATTCTTTATTTAAAGACATCCAACTTGCCCAAAAAGAAATTAATGTCCAGTACTATATCATCCAGCGTGATTCGTTAGGAAAGAAACTTAGAGATGAACTTTCAAAAAAAGCGGCAGAAGGTGTGAAAGTACGAGTCCTGTATGATGACATTGGTTCCAAAAGAATTACTCCTTCTTTTTTCAAAGAACTTGTTAAACATGGTGGTGAGGTAAGAGCTTTCTTCCCTTCATTTTTAAGACTCATCAATTTTCGATTAAATAATAGGAATCACAGAAAACTGTGTATTATTGATGGAAGAATTGCTTATATAGGAGGGTTCAATATTGGAAATGAGTATCTTGGTATTGATAAAAAATTTGGTTATTGGCGGGATACTCATTTTCGCATAAAGGGAGAATCAGTAAACCAAATTCAAGGTAGATTTATTTTAGACTGGCAACAAGCTACTAATCAACCTGTACATAATATAGAAGAATTCTCATTTAATAATGTAAAAAATATCGGAAGTACCCCTATCCAAATAGTTGCAAGTGGACCAAATTCAGAAACAGAACACTTAAAAAACATGTATGTTAAGTTAATCATGTCTGCCAAAAAATGCGTTTATATTCAAACACCGTATTTTATTCCAGATACAAGCATTATGGACGCATGCAAAATCGCAATTTTATCCGGTATCGATGTAAGAATAATGATTCCAAGTAAACCTGATCACCCATTCGTGTATTGGGCATCTCTATCGTACGCTGGAGAACTTTTGTCATATGGCGCAAAAATATTACTTTACGAGAATGGTTTTTTACATGCTAAAACAATCGTTATTGATCATGAAGTAGCATCGGTAGGTACTACGAATATTGATACACGTAGTTTTAAATTAAATTTCGAAATTAACGCGATTACCTATTCAGAAGAAAAAGCTTCTGAGCTACAAAATCTTTTTTTACTTGATAGTAACCATAGTAGTGAGCTTACAATTGAAAAATATCAAGAGCGATCAGTCATAATCAAGTTAAAAGAAGCTATCTCACGCCTCTTATCTCCAATATTATGAATAAAAAACATTACTTAACGGTAATGTTTTTATTTATCTTTATGGTTTCAAAATGAAAGGTGATGTGAGCTTTTCTGTAGAATAATGGTTATAGTTAGCAGATTATTAAAAATTCAAAGAAGGTGAAACACATGAGAATTATTAAGAAGATATTTATAGTTTTTTTAATTCTTTCATTTCTATCGATTAGTTTCTTTACAAATCCAACTTCTACCTATGCAGCAAATAAAGTTTATACTGTAACTGCAAATAAATTAAATGTCCGTAGTGGGCCTAGTACATCATATAAGTTAATCGGTTCAGTTAAAAAAGGCCAACTTTTAACGGTTATTAAAAAACACTCCAATGGATGGTATAAAATTAAATTTAAAAAATCAACAGGATTTATAAATGGAAAATATGTGACGGCGGAGTTCACTAATATTAAATCATTAGATAAAAGTATTATTGTTGACTTGAAATATAACACAACCAATAACTTTACTGGCAAACGTATTTATAATTTTAGTCAAGCAATACTTAGGACAAGCACAGCAAAAAAATTAGCAAAAGCAAACACAATACTTAAAGAACAAGGATATACAATTAAAGTATGGGATGCTTATCGTCCTTTATCTGCACAACAAACACTTTGGAACGCATATCCTAATTCGAATTATGTAGCGAAACCTGATCCTAAAAATATCCGTGGGCACCAACTTGGCGCAACGGTGGATATTACACTATGTACTTTAGATGGAAAAGAAGTACAAATGCAATCTAAATTCGATGATTTTTCTTCACGAGCATCTCAAAGTTATAAACGAAGCAGTGTACAGGAAAAAAATTATCAAATTATGGATAAGACAATGAGACAAGTAGGTTTTGAAGGCTATTCTAAAGAATGGTGGCATTACTCAGATAATAATCAAAACTTTAAAGCTATCCAGGTAAATCCTGCAAATTATTAATGATAAAACTCACTTTTGAATAGAATCAAAAGTGAGTTTTTTATAAAAATATGTATTCTATTTAAAATAGAATTATTTCTATTTTGTCCGATGAACAGTTAAGGTTACCTTACTTGTTTCACACATAAACGTTGAAAGGTGGACTGGTTCCTCATTTGAATCATAGGCGATTTTTAGGATTTTAAAGAGATTGGCTCCTATATCGCATTCAAGGTAATTGGCATATACTTTTGTCGCACCGATTACGTCGATGATTTTATCGTTACTTAGGATTTCTGTATTATAGTCCTTTGAGAGAACTTTATATGTGGATTCATCTGTTGCAATTTTCTTTTCCAAATCTGGAAAACGAATTAGTGAGTAATGTGCAATATCATAAAAAAGTGGACGGTCGTTCACATACATAAGTCGCTCAAGCTCTAGTACGCGACTTCCTTCTTCAACTTTAAGATGTTCTGCAACATCCTTTGATGCCGGGATGACTTCACTTCTAAGGATTCGGGAATTTGGAATCATCCCTAGTTGGTGGCTAAACTCCGAGAATCCGCTTACAGATAACAGTTCATTATTAAACTTATTCGAAGCTACAAACGTCCCCCGGCGAGGTATGCGTGTTAATGTACCATCCTTCACTAATTCCTCAATGGCCTTCCGAATAGTAATTCGACTGACATTATACGTTTCACAAAGCTCAGCTTCTGTAGGAATCTGTTGATCTGGTTTATATTTCCCTTGTTGAATATCGTTCTGTAGCATTTGCCTAATCTGCATATAGAGAGGCTGTGGGGTTGAAGAATTTAGGTTCATAATTTTCATCCTATCCGTCAATGTTTTTCAACATTATTATACACTGCCGACTAGTTATCGTCACCATGCACCGAAATAGGTAATTGTTTTTGCAGCCGTTTTGGTTCCCAATTCCAAACACCGTTGGATCGAAAGGCCCTGTAAAGTACCATAAAGAAAACCAGCTATAAAAGAGTCTCCTGCTCCCATCGTATCTACAACGTTATCTTCCAATACCCCAAATTGATAAAAATGTTTCCCGTCGAAAGCTAAAGATCCATTTTCTCCAAGCGTAGCAACAGCAATCTTGGAACCTTGTGTGTTTACATCTTTTAAATATCCCCTGATATATTCATCATCTTTTTTATAGGAAAAAAAGGAATAGTCCACATAACTAGGTAGTGTCTTTACTAAATCGTGCTCTAACTGGTCTGAAAAATCAAATGCAGTAAGTAACCCTCTTTGTTTAAAAAGTGGATAATACTCCTCAACATGTCCCCATATACCAGCGTGGACGAGTTGTTGGGTTTGAATAAACTCCAGTTCTTCATCAGTTAATGTGAACTGTGCCATTACTCCTTCATCGTAATCTCCAAAATGACGGTCATTATTAACCAATTCAACATGGGTAACAGCTGTTTTTCCGATCTTTTTAGAAATAAACGATGTATCTACACCCTTACTTTGAATCGACTTAATCATTTGTTCACCATAGGAATCACTTCCAACCCAGCCGATATACGAAGAAGAGTCTGCCCCTAGCTCTTTTAAGTAGACAGCAACATTTACTGGATTTCCACCGGGATACACTTTCTCGTTTGTAAGATAGACATCCATACAGTTATCGCCGACTGTAACAATTCTCATCTAATCCCTACCTTCTTTTTATTCTAAGAAACGAGCACTACAATGTAGTGCCCACTAATTTTTTTAATATTCTACTTTGCGGTAGTATCTTCTTAGGTCTAATGAGTGGTTTCTTTCCCTTTCAAGGTAAACACTGATTCGACTTAAGACTGCCCAGTTAATACTGACAGAAAAATGTTTTCTAAATTCCTCACTAATGCCTTGCAATTCAAAGTCCTTTGTATCAATAACAGTTAATTGATTCGTAATTTTTTCAGCAAATCTTTCAACACGATCCATCAATGGTCTTGTTTCATCTTCACCTTTAAGCAAAATAACACTAGTATCTTCAACTACTAGTTCAAGCGTACCATGGAAAAACTCCGCTGCATGGATGGATTTTGCATGAATCCATTGCATTTCCTCCAAGATACACATTGCATATGAATAAGTGTTACCCCATAAGTTACCTGAGCCCACCATCATATGGTAATCTGTATCCTTATGTTTAATAGCAAATTCCTCAGCCTTATTATCAAAGTCTTTTACAGCAGCTAAAATTGCTTGTGGCAACAAGGAAACTTCTTTTGTGAACTGTTCATATTGCGGAAATTCATTGTTATTATACATGAAGCGAAATACTACCATGTACAACAACATAAAGAACGTATCAAAGGAATGCTTTTCCGAGCCCGTTGTAATACAGTAATCTACTACCTGCGTTAATGGAGTATTTGGCTCCGCTACTAAAGCAATTGTAGTTGCCCCTCTTTCTTTACAAAACTCTGCCGCTGCAACAGTTTCTTGTGTTGTCCCTGAAACTGAGGTGAAAATACATACTGAATCCTTTGAAAAGTGCTTATTGTTCATGACCATAAACTCGGCAGCGATTTCGGCATGTACATTGATCGTTGAGTTTGATTCTAAAATATATTTATAAGGATACATCATTGCAATCGTTCCGCCAGCACCAATCAAGAAAAGATTGCTGTAATCTTTTTGACAGATTGAATCGACGATATCCTCAATTTTACTTCTAAATGCAAGTCCTTCTTCTTCTACAAGTTTTAAAAATAACGTTTCATCAAATTTTAACATGGTTAGATCCCCCTAAAACATAATTGTTATGTCTTGTATTATAATTAAATATAACAAATAAATCAATCGCTTTTTCAAAAAATTAAGAAGCTAGTA
>NZ_NTZO01000157.1 GCF_002559405.1 Bacillus sp. AFS001701
AATTTATTATGCTTCATCATATTAGTCTATCTAGAAAACTATCAATGAAGTCTATTAATTAGTAATTTGTTTAGATTATCTAAAAGATAGATTTCATGAAGGAGGAGGAAACTTGACAGGTGTTAAAGAGGAGATACAAGTAAGCTCTTAGCTAGACCAAGAGGTGACGATAAAGAGGTAAAAAAAGAAATGATGACATCACATAATCGACATGGCAAATTCGAAAACGAAAGCTACATAAATTATAGGTTATTTTACAAGTGAGAGGAGAATCTATTTGAAGCGTAGATTTAAGATTGCTGTATTATCGACCACTTTTTTGATTTCGATGTATTCAACAGCCGCATTTGCTGCTGAACCAGGGCTAGATAAAATGCCGGGACCAGTAGATCCCCAGACATGGGTGAATCCAGAGGATATGACGTGGAATGATTATAAACCAGTCCCGGGTATTAACTGGAGTACCGATAAGAGTATTCAACCGGAAACAAACCTTAAAGGGGCATTGATTTTGGTTGACTTTCCAGGTCAGGATTTTATTTTGACCTTGCCTAAGGGTAAAGATCTCATCGGTAATCCACAAGTCAATGCTGTTCCCCGCGAAAAGCTTGGGGAGTTTTGGACGAATTACTTAAATGTACCGAGTGAGTTAAATCATTATCAGACAATCGATGGCTTTTGGAAAGAGAATTCATATGGAAAATGGGGCGTAACCCTTGATTCTTACGGTCCTTACCGCTTGGATAAATACGAATTTCAGTATGGGCTAGATAATTTTAATTCTGGTTTTCTGCCAAGTAATTATAAAACCGGAAACCTCTTCCAAGACGGCATAAATGCAGCAACAGCCGATATTATAGCATCTGGAAAAAACAATGACTTTGCGTTTATTGTACATGCAGGCTATGATGAATCAACTGTTTGGCAAGAACTGGGTGAAATGAAGTTTATGAATCAGAACTCGGTACCTGCTGAATTTGGTCCTCCAAATTTAACAGGATTTGAGAGCATGCCAACTTGGGCAAAAACTCGTTATGTACCTTGGACTTCTTGGTTTGCAGCAAAATCTATTTGGTCTGCTGCATCGAGTGCAACATTAAACGGCAAATCGATTCGTGTTTCTATTCAAGGCGAAAGTGATGGCATGTCCACATTTGCTCACGAATTTGGTCACCTAAAAGGACTGGGAGATAACTATAATAATGCAGCTTTAGATCCTCGAACCTATGCGGGTTATTGGGAAACGATGAGTCGTGGGTCTTTTAATGGTCCTGGTGGAACGCACACCCGCTGGATGATTCCAGCTACCCTCGGTTCTTCCTTACCGGCTCCACATACGCTTCGTAATAAGATGAAACAAGGATTTCTATCTAATGATGAAGTCCTGCAACTCAATCGTGATGAATTAAAAGAGTCTGGTCCGGCGTTTGCGGATATTATCGCGCGAGAGGTACCAATTGGCAGTAAATTCGGCAGAAACGGACTCCACGGGATCAACATCAGTATGACTGATTTAACTCCAAGCAATTACCTAAGCGGAGACTGGCGTAACGATATGATTGGTAACGTAAATAACGCTAAGTACAATAACTACACCCTTGAAGTAGTAGATCGAGTTGGAGCGGATTCTTTTGCTGCCGATTCAGGTGTATTGATTTCCAAAACGAAAAATGCGGAGACTGCACCGTTTATCTGGCCAGTTGATTCACATCCTGAAGATATCGCATTGAAGGACTTTACAAAGCCTGACGGTACAACAGTTTCGGTTACAAAAGGCGACCCAAGGCAAACCTTGGATTCTTTATTCCATGCAGGGAATGGAACTAGTTTGGTCAGTGGGAAATTCGATGGTTCTATTAGTAAAGACGATGTTGTTAGTGAGTACATCGATCCTTACAATCATCTTCAATTCTACATTTTAGGCAAATACAAAGGCAATGACGGTGTACTTCATTATCAGGTTGCAGTTCGTAACACTGAAGGATCAGATGCCTATAAACGCGGCGTAAATGTAAGCGCAGGCACAATACAACCTGCCGTTGCAGGCAAAGTGGCAGTTTACCATTTTAATGTTACAAATACTGGAGAAGCAAAGGATCTTATTCGAGTTAACGCTTCTGCAGGTGAAGATTGGACGGTTCAATTTGATAACAATATTGTTGCAGTGGAACCAGGGAAAAGCGTTGATGTACCGGTGTACGTGAAAATTCCTAAGGGTAAGACAGCTCCGGCAAATATTAACTTTACGGCAACTTCAGAAACAGACTCAAACCAAAGCGCTACTGATAGCAATCTTTTGCTTAGCGATCTGAATGCAGCTGGTGTAAGTTCTATAATCGACAGCTTCGACAATGCAGGAGCTTTCAAAGCAGGATCAGCGCAAGCATTGAAGGCACATTTGAGATCTGTAGAGCAATTTGAAAAGAAAGGTTCTGCGGATAAAGTTGTCAAACATATTAATGATTTTAAAGGATTTCTAGATAATGAAAATGCTTCGAAAAAGGTTTCCGCAAAAGTGTATAATAGTTTAAAAGCGTACGCTGATGGAATGATTGAGGTTTGGAAATAGGGTGTATTGAAATAAAAATATGGCACAATAATTATGAAAATAACTAAAGTATGTAACCGATTGTCAAATCATTTACTTCATACAATAATTTGCAAAATTGAAACCACTTTCTATTGAGAATTGAACCAATTGAAAGTGGTTTTTTTGGTATAAAATAAATTTTTATAGAACAGAATTAAAATGTCTATGGTTAAATATCGGAACTTTTAAAACTAATAGGCATTTTTTTATCTCCTTAAAAAAGTACCAGTTGAAAAGAATTCAACACTAAACTAATTATTTTTTTTAAATTTATCAATTTCATCTTTTATTTTTTTATTCAAGTTTAGTAATAAACTATTATCTTTAGACCGTTTTGGTAAAGTACCAGAGGGCTTGTTCGTTAAAAAGGGGCTTTTTTGCTTTTTGTCTCTCATTCCATCATCTCCCATACAGAGCTTTATTCAAATATATTATTTGTATGGTCAAACTATGAAAGGTTAAATTAAAAAGTAGAGTTTAACACTTTAATTTTATTTCTATTCGTTGATACGACTATCTTTTAAACGAGTTAAGGCTTCGTCACTTCTTTTAAATAATTTACTTGTGAATAGAGATGGAGATGTTCGTGGGGTTGTTCGAGTAGTCTTTTCCTGTAAGAATGGAGACTTAACTCTACCTTGACGACTTACACTCTCCGCTAAATTTGTATTAGTTGATACTGAATTATTAGGCATTTTTACACTCCTCTTCAAACTAATATTATCATTCTATCAAACTTATATTTTATTATCTATAACACGTCCTTCATTCTGATTCCTCTTGGTAAGGCTTTTTTAACCAACTATGAATCAGCGACAAATTAATTACATGATCTACGTCGATATCTAGTATAGGTTCTTTTTGCGAAACGATAGATATTACTATTGGATATATTTTTTCGAGATATGGTATAAGAGCAGTGTTTTCGTTAATTTGAATTACCATTTTTTCATTAATTGAATTCAGTTGTTCGTCTGTAATGTTAATTCCAAGAACAGCACCTATTTCTTGCTTAAAGTTGATGTCATTGTCTTTCTTAAAAACGGTAATATTTTGTCTACAAATCTCACCATATGTAAATAAAAAGTCTTCCAAACTTTTTCGATAGCTTTCTATTTCATTCCATTCTTGTGTCTCAAATGAGGATATTTTCATCATATCAAGTATTTCTGTAAATTGTAGACTTCTATTTTGAGTTTGAACGATAATTTTTTTCATTTCATCATTGACGCTTTCTACTTCATTGATTTGTTCCATTTCAGTTCCACCTATTTTCTTAATGTTAGGTGTAAGAAATAAAGTTAAATCTACAAAGATGAACATTCCTGCTAACAATGTAAAGTGTTGCCACTCATTTACATTAAAGCCTCTTTGGTTAAGCAATAAAACAACTCCTACAATGAAAAAGAAATACCATGTTCTTCTTAGATTTTGTTTATGAATATTAAAAAACTTTTTAAATACCCAACTTGTGTATAATATGATGCCTGAAAACACGCTAAGAATAAACCATTTATTTTGTTGAAAAAATTTAAGTATATCATTACCAAACATCATATTTACAAGGTAAAGTACCAATATTAGGATGATTGGGATAAAAATACTTTTTCTTAGAAAAGTAGCAAATATTTTTTTAGGTTCCTCTCGAATATTTTCCATAATTCACCTCCTTACTTAAATTTTACCATATACGGGAGTGGTTTTTATGCTAAGTTAATTCGGTTTTTTGTCTATCTATTTAATCTTTGTACGGATAAATATCTCTAGTTTTACCGAAAATTAACAACCATTTTAAAAAAGCAGATTATTAAAAACAATTTAATTTTTATGTTATAATGTACACTGTGTTTTGAGTTTTCTAAATATTGTAAAATTAAGTTTAATTGCATTGCGGGGGTGAAGGAATGTCAGTTTTTAAAGATTTGTTTTGGTTTTTTAAACAAGAAAAAAGAAGCTATGTTTGGGGAATATCTCTTTTAGTAATCGTTGCAATTTTAGAGCTACTACCTCCGAAGGTTATTGGTTATGTAATTGATGAAATGGTAAAAAACTCACTTAATAATAAAAACTTACTTTTTTTGGTAGGTCTAATTTTTATTAATGGGTTACTTCTTTATGCATTTCGATATTGGTGGAGAAGATTAATTTTTGGTTCTTCTTTAAAGTTAGCCAGACAGCTTAGAGATGATTTATATAACCATTTTTCAAAAATGTCTCCATCGTTTTATCAAAAAAATAGAATAGGAGATTTAATGGCTCACGCAACAAACGATGTTCAAGCAGTACGCGAGACAGCTGGGGCTGGGATCTTAACTTTTGTTGATTCGATTATTTTAGGTGGATCGGTACTAATCATGATGGCAGTTTCAATAAGTTGGAAGTTAACGCTTATTAGTCTGTTGCCATTACCAGTTATGGCGATTTTGACTCAATACTATGGTAAATTATTACATCAACGTTTTCATTTAGCGCAAGAATCATTTTCAGAATTAAATAATAAAGTTCAAGAAAGTATGAGTGGTTTAAAGGTTATCAGAAGTTTAGGGCAAACAAAAGAAGATGTAACTGCTTTTAA
>NZ_NTZO01000065.1 GCF_002559405.1 Bacillus sp. AFS001701
TTAAACGGGCACTTTGCAATGTTAGAATTGTCATTCATTTCCATACTTTTTTCCTCCTTAAAAGTAAATAAATACCCAAATAATTATGTATCTTGTATTACTTTTCAAACAAGATATGATTAATTATTATGCAATCATTATATTAAACTATTACATATATTAATAGAAATAACTATCGCAAATATGATATTATTCATAACATTGTGAACAATTGATGACATTAACTTTTTTAACGAAATACTTTGTCCAACTATAGTTCAAATAGTGACATCAACTAATTGTTAATTCAATCGCATTTCAAACATTAACCCTCATTGCTTTTATGTAATCGTTCATAAGTATAATCTCGAATATTTTCAATTACTTACTTCTACATTTAATACAAATTGACCTGCTATCTAATTGATTTACCCCTTTTTTATTTTTCTTAATTAATGATCTTGCAGGTAAGAAAATTAAAATCCACCTCTAAAAAAGCAAAAAAAAGCTCTTCGAATGTCGAAGAGCTTTTAACTATTACATACCCCAAATTAATGTCCAAAGAGTACCAAAAACAATTGCTACTGCAATAAATACTGCGTAACCTAAATTGATATATAATACTCCTTTATTTTCATTTTCATTCATATGCATGAAAACAATTAACTGAAGCCCGCCTTGTAATAATGCAGTTACAATTAAAATAATAAATGATACATTAAACGGTAAATTTAAATAGTAAACACTTAAAGCTATGATTGTTAGAACAAGTGATTGGATGAAGCCAACCACTTGATGCTTAGGGAATAATGCGCTCATCCAATCAGTCCTTTCACGTAAACAAAACTAAAGATAAAGATCCATACTACGTCTAAGAAGTGCCAGTATAATGAATAAATAAATGTTTTGTTTGCAGTAGTTTCTGTAATTCCCTCACGAGAAACTTGAATTAAGATTGCAATACCCCATAACATACCGAATGATACGTGGGCACCGTGAGTACCTAATAATACGAATAATGCTGATAATGCTCCACTACTTTGGATTGTTGCACCTTCATGAACATAAGTAAAGAACTCTGTAATCTCTACTCCTAGGAAGACTGCTCCTAAAGCTAGTGTTAATACAAGGAAGCTTATAAAAGCTTTTTTGTGATTTAATTTTATTGCGTTTACGACTAAACCAATCGTAAAACTACTTGTTAATAGGGCAAATGTTTCTATCATTACACCTTTCATCTCAAATAATTCTTTTTGAGTAGGTGCTGAACCAGTGTTATTTGCTAAAGTGAAGTAAACTGCGAACAATGTTCCGAATAAAGCAATCTCAGCTCCTAAAAATATCCAGAAGCCTAAAATCTTATTAGAACTTTCTTCACCTAGACTATACAGAGGCCTGCTGCTCATAATGATCACCTCGTAATTTTTTCTCTGTTTCGATAATTTCTTCTTTATGAATATGGAAGCCATGATCGCGTTGGAAAGAACGTGCTATTAAGCAAAGTGCGATAGGAACTGCAAATACAATCATAGGTACCCACCATTCAAATATTAAGAAGAAACCAAATGCCATAAATGCTGCACCTAAAATGAATGGTATACCACTATTACTTGGCATATGAATATCTGTAATCTCACCTTCAAGTAATGATTTACCTTCTTTTTTAGCTTTCCAGAATGGATCTAAAGAATCAACTTTTGGAATAACTGCGAAATTATAAGGAGCAATTGGACTGCTTGTAGCCCACTCTAATGTCCTTGCATTCCATGGATCACCAGTTGTTTCTCTTGGTGCGTAACGTACACTGTAATAAATATTGTAAACAAGTAAACAGAATCCGATTGCTAACCCTACAGCTCCAATTGTAGCAATCATATTTAAAGGTCCGAAACCTGACTCTGCACTATAAGTATAAGTACGGCGAGTCATACCTTTTAATCCTAATAAGAATAATGGGAAGAATGTTACGTTAAAGCTAACGATAATTGTCCAAAACGTAATCTTACCAATTTTTTCATCTAATTTGAAACCAAATACTTTAGGGAACCAATAATAGAACCCTGCGATTACCGCAAAAACAGTACCTGGAATTAATACATAATGGAAGTGAGCAACTAGGAACATCGTATTATGATATTGGTAGTCAGCACTTGCCATAGCTAGCATTACACCTGTAACCCCACCGATTGTAAAAATCGGAATAAATGCTAGTGAGTACAGCATTGGAACGGTAAATTCGATCTTACCTTTTCTTAATGTAAACAACCAGTTAAATATTTTAACACCGGTTGGTATACTAATGGCCATTGTCGTAATACTAAAGAAGCCATTTACAACTGAGCCTTGACCCATTGTATAGAAATGGTGAACCCATACTAGGAAACTTAAAGCAGAAATGGCAATCATACTGACAACCATGCTCTTATATCCGTATAAATTCTTTCTTGAGAAAGTAGCTATAATTTCACTATATATACCGAATGCCGGAAGAATAACGATGTAAACTTCAGGATGTCCCCAAATCCAGAATAAGTTCGCCCAAAGCATATCATTACCATGTGCCATCGTAAAGAATTGAGTACCAAACTCACGATCAAACATCATTAATGCTAAAGCTACAGTTAATACTGGGAATGCGAATACGATAATAACGTTTGTAATTAAAATACTCCAAGTAAACATTGGCAATTTCATTAATTTCAAACCTGGAGCACGCATTTTTAAAATTGTAACGATAAAGTTAATACCAGTCATTAAAGTACCTAGACCAGCAATTTGAAGCGAAATTGCGTAATAGTTATTCCCAACACCTGGGCTGAATTCCTTACTAGCTAGTGGGAAATAAGCTGTCCAACCAGCATCAGGTGATCCACCGATAACAAAGCTTAAGTTTAAAAGCATTGCACCTGCAAAGAATAACCAGAAACTAACTGCATTTAAGTAAGGGAAAGCTACGTCACGAGCTCCGATTTGTAAAGGAATAACGATGTTCATTAATCCAATAATGAAAGGCATTGCCATGAACAGAATCATAATTAGGCCGTGAGTTGTAAAAATTTCATTATAATGTTGTGCATCTAATATTTTTAAATCTGGTCCTGCTAACTGTGCTCTCATTAATAACGCATCTACTCCACCACGGAATAGCATTAATAATGCACACAGAATATACATTACACCGATACGTTTATGGTCAACAGTCGTTAACCATTCTTTCCATAAGTAACCCCATTTTTTAAATTTTGTTAAACCAATTACAATAGCAAGAGATACAACAACGATACTCACCATTGCGCCATAGATCATTGGTTCACCTGTTACAAAAAAGTGATCCCATTTATAACCCATTATTTCATCCCCTCCATATTATCCATGTCATGGTGATCAGATGAATCCTTCATAGAACCATGTTGATGTCCTGCATTTTTTCCTTCTGGAGCTGGTCTAAATCCTAAATGAGTCGAAGTATATGTCTTTCTACCTAAATGCTCAATTTTTAGTAATTTATTAAACTCTGTTTCTGTTAAAGCAGGCGCTGTTTCTTTAACGTCCTTAACCCAGCCGTTAAAATCCTTATTATTCATTGCTAGTACTTCAAATTCCATTCCAGCAAAGCCTTTTCCATTGAAGTTACTGTTCTTACCAATATAAGAACCTTCATTTGAAGCAACAAAATTTAATTTAGTTACCATGTCACTCATTGCATATTTTTGTCCACCTAATTGTGGAATCCAAAAACTTGTAATAGGACCGAATGAATAAAGTCTGAATTCTACATTTCTATTCGTTGGAATATTTACATAGTTAACAGTTTCAATTCCTTGTTCAGGATAAGAGAAATGCCATTTCCAGTTTGAAGAACTTGCATAAATTACAAGTGGTTTATCATTTTCATGACCTTTTGGTACACTTTCAACCGCATTTGTTGTTTTAACAGTTACTACTGATAAAACCGCAACAATAATGATTGGGATGACAGTCCAAATAATTTCAAGTGTTTTACTCCCCTCTTCATGAGGCGGTTCGTAATCTTTTGGAAGTTTACTAGCACGATATTTATATAGAATAACAATATAAAGAATGTAAACTACTAGTAAAACTCCTAACATCATCAACATCGAGAAGATAATCGTATCCGCTTGCGTTTTAGCAACAGGACCCTTTGGATTAAGAACTGCAATCTTATCACAAGCACCCATTACTAATGCAACCAGCATGATCATCATGCCCATTAGAAATTTTTTCATTTCGCTCTTCCTTCCTATAACGTAAGTAAAAGTTCAAAATAGTTTTTTTGAATTATTTCTTAGATAAGTATTTTTATAAATTGTCACCAAAATGACAAACAATGTCCACAGTTATAGTAAGATACTTTAATTAAAAAAACAAACAATTAATTTCCATTTTATAAGGAAAAAAAGAGTGTTCACATTTTAGACATATTTGAAAATATGGTTTTTTCTTTAAAACCTATATATATCATTGGATTAACACGATTGCTCACTTCTTCACAACGTTCACATTTTAGACAAATATTAGATTTTGATTAACTTTTTGTTCACATTTCGAAACTTACATATTAGTAAATTAGTATAATAATTTTTATGGAATTT
>NZ_NTZO01000001.1 GCF_002559405.1 Bacillus sp. AFS001701
AAAAGCAATAGATTACTTAGAAAGTAATAGATAGTTAATTTAATAACCCTCTAAAAGTAGAAGATCCGCAAACTACTTTTAGAGGGTTATTCATTAGAAAAAATAGTTAAAAATTGCTCGTTCAATTTTGTGAACTAGTAGTTATTAATTAGCGAATTAACATATATTCTATTAAGTCGCTTTTTTTAGAATATAAATTTGGGAAGTGTTAGAATGACATCCACTAAAGTTATTAAGCCATTCTCATCGAACTGGTATGTCTTACTTTCGTTTGCTGCACTTGCTGGAATTAGTCAAATGCTTTGGTTAAATTTTGCACCTCTAATTTCATATTTAAAATCGCATTATGACGTTTCAGAGTCAGATATTAATTGGTTGTTAATTGTATTTCCATTAATTTATATCGTATTTTCTATCCATTCAGGTAAAGTAATTGATCGAGCTGGATATCGATTTAGTATTTTACTAGGTGGCATTTTCATGTCCGTTTTTTCTACTATTAGAATTTTTGATTCAAGCTTCTCATTTTTACTAATTGGTCAAATAGGCATTGCGATTGGCCAACCTTATATTTTAAATGCAATATCAAGTTTAGTAGTTGATTGGTTTCCTAAAAATAAACAAGCTACCGCCACTGGCATCGGCACGGTCGGAATGTTCGTGGGGATGGCAGTTGCCTTAGCAGGGACACCGCTTCTTGTAGATCTTTTTGAATTCCAGTCCACATTAGTCATTATGGCAATTTTAACAATTCTTGCAACACTCGTCTTTTACTTCATCGGTCACCATAATTCAGATTTCAACCGAAATTCCAGTACTTCAAGAAGTTTTAGTACTACATTTAAATTATTGAAAAATAAGAATCTTTTACTACTAAACATTGTTTCCTTTCTAGGTTTAGGGGTCTTTAATGGACTAACATCCTGGCTTGAACAAATCTTAAAACCGTACGGAATTTCATCAGAACAAGCCGGAATGATAGGAGGAACTCTAATAGTCGGCGGTATTATTGGTTCAATTGTTATCCCGCTGTTTTCAGATAAATTTGGTAAAAGAAAGCCCTTCTTATTAGTCACGATCATCGGCTCCCTGTTATTAATCTATCCTGTTTGTACTTCAGGTAATTTTACTTTTCTAATTGTAATCGGCAGTTTCCTTGGCTTCATATTTTTACCAGCCTTTGCTTTACTATTGTCTGCTACGGGAGAACTAGTTGGTGAAAAATTATCTGGTGAAGCAACAAGTCTACTATTAATGGCAGGGAATTTAGGTGCTGTAATTGTAATTGGGGCGATGCAGTTAATTAAAGGCGAGCAGTCAACGTGGAATCATTCAGTTAATTTCATGCTAATTTTAATGTTTATTGGATTTTTCCTAATGATTTTATTTAATGAAAGAGATTGTTTGGTAGTTGATAACAAGAAAAATGGTAACGAACAAAAGTAAAAAAAAGCATTGGAATCCATAAATTCCAATGCTTTTTTTATTATAAAGTTATGACTTAAATTCTATCTTCTCCAAGTATAACCCACCCGGATCTGCAAGATTACTCACTTGAGCACGATCCTTTAATTCAATTATTTTCGATATATTTTCAGCTTGTAATCTACCTGCTCCAACTTCAATTAGTGTTCCTACGATTTTTCTTACCATATTGTATAGGAAACCATTTCCGCTAATTCTTATTTGAATAAATCCGTCTATCTTTTCAAAATCAATCGAGTAGATTTCTCGTACCATCGACTTCTTTTTAGATTTGGCATTTGAGAATGCTGTAAAATCATGTTCACCTAAAAAGTACTTGGCTGCAGCCTTCATTTTTTTAAGATCTAGTTTCTCTTCTACATGCATACTGTATTTACGCATAAATGGATTCGAATATTCCTCATTCCAAATTTTATATATATACGTTTTTGCACTAGTATTATATCTTGAATGGAAACGGTCAGATTCAATCGAAACTTCCTTTATACTAATATCTCTAGGTAAATAACGATTTAAATAACTTATAATTTCTATTTCAGGCATGTTCTCTTTTATTTTAAAATTAGCAACCTGTTCAAATGCATGTACACCCGCATCTGTTCGACTACTTCCAATAATTTCAACTTCTCTTCCTACCATTTCTGATATTACATTCTCGATTTTACCTTGAATTGTATTTTCACCATTACCAAGCCTTTGCCAGCCTTTATAACGGCCCCCATCATATTGAATGACTAATTTATAATTGTTCATCTCTTACTCCTTTATCTAACACGATGTATGTACTATTTTCCTACTTCCTGCTCTTAACACTTTACCACTTTTTTATTACATATCCTATTTTTAGCCCATTCAAGCTAAGTTCATAACTTGTTTTACTTTTTCACAAACTACTTTAAGACTATATAATAGAAATGAGACAATTTACATTATACTAATAGTAACAATTTTGAGGGAGTTTGACATGGTACTTGATGAGTTGGCATTAAAGATCATTAATGAAGTTAGAAAGTTAATACAAGAAGATATCATTATTATTAATACAGATGGCATCATTATAGCAAGTACAGACCCAGCACGAACTGGCACATTTCATGAAGGTTCATTAATTGCAATTAATGAACGAAAAACGTTCACGATCACATCTGATGATGAAAATCGTTTAAGCGGTGTGAAGGCTGGAATTAATCTTCCTATTTATTTTCAAAATGAAATAGTCGGAGTAATTGGGATTACAGGAAATCCCGAGCAGATTTCCCCTTTTGGAGAAATGCTTCGTAGGATGACAGAATTATTAATTAGAGAAAACTATTATACAGATCAAATTGATTTGCAACAAAGAACGTTAGAAGCATTTGTATTTGATTGGATACAAGATATTGAGTGGGATGATTATTTTTATGAACGTTCTACTATGCTAAATATTGATTTAAATTATATTAGGCAGGTTATTATTTTTGAATGGGAAAATACCAATAAGATCCCAATCGATACAAGACAACTAATAATTGATTTAGCCAATCGAAATAAGGATGACGTATTTGTTCGTTGGGGCAATAATCGAATTGTATTTTTGATGAAAGTTGACGATACGAATAAAGATATTCATAAACTACAAAGAATGCATGATTTATATGAGATCATAAAAAGTCGATTAAACTCACCCATTGCTGCAGGCGTTGGGCAACAAATCACTCCAAAACAATTACATCAATCATATCATCAAGCGGATCGAGCATTAAAAGTTGCATTAAAAACAAGTTCAATTATTTTTGATGAAGATTTAACAATTGATTTAATTCTGCAGGAACTTTCACAAGAGATTAAGAAATCATTTATAGAGCGGACAATTGCACCTTTATTAAGTGAAGAGGATTTATTTATTACAATTAAAGAGTATTTAAATCAAAATCAATCGCTTAAAAATACCGCACAATCTTTACATATTCATATAAACACACTTCTGTATCGCCTAGGTAAAATTACTGAATTAACGAAATTGAATCCTAAAGATATCCAAGATTTGGTTAAATTGTATATTGGAACATACCTACTAGATGATTCTACAAAAAAACACCGTTAAATGGTGTTTTTTCTGTATGTTCCTCTATAGTAAATTCATCTATTAACTCTTTATACTTGAATTAAGATAATGGGGGGAATTTATTTATGATTACAAATGACATTGCACAAAGTTTTATAGCAATTGTTGGGAAAGAAAATTATGATGATTCAAAAGTGGAGAGACTCGTATATTCCTACGATGCTACACCAAATTTGCAAGCTCTTCCGGATGCAGTCATTAGTCCTCGTTCTACTAAAGAAGTATCCGAAATCGTTAAAATCTGTAACGAAAACCATATTCCAATTGTTCCTAGAGGCTCTGGAACGAATTTATGCGGTGGTACTTGTCCAACAGATGGCGGTATCGTTATCTTATTTAAACACTTAAACAATATTCTTGAGATAGATGAAGAAAACTTAACAATTACAGTTCAGCCTGGTGTAGTGACTCTTGATATGATCAATACAATCGAAGAAAAAGGTTTATTTTATCCACCAGATCCAAGCTCAATGAAAATTTCTACAATTGGCGGAAATATTAATGAAAATTCAGGTGGCTTACGTGGATTAAAATATGGTGTAACACGTGATTATGTAATCGCACTTGAAATCGTATTAGCAAACGGAGACATTATTCGAACTGGTGGAAAGCTAGCAAAAGATGTTGCAGGATATGATTTTACTCGTTTATTTGTTGGTTCTGAAGGAACTTTAGGTATTATTACCGAGGCTACATTAAAGCTGATTCCAATGCCAGAAACGAAAAAAACAATGCTTGCATTATATGATAGCTTGGAAGATGCAGCCAAAACGGTTTCTAAAATTATCGCTAATAAAATTATTCCTACTTCCCTTGAATTTATGGATCAACCTACTTTAGAAGTAGTTGAAAACTTTGCGCAGATTGGGCTACCGACCGATGTAAAAGCTGTCTTATTAATTGAACAAGATGGTCCCAGTGAAGTTGTAAACAGAGATATCGAATTAATAAAATCAATTTGCCAGCAAGAAAAATGTATTTCAGTTAGCGTAGCTAAGTCCGAAGAAGAAGCAGTAGCACTACGTACGGCTAGACGCTCTGCTCTTTCAGCTCTTGCACAATTAAGACCAACAACAATTTTAGAGGATGCAACTGTCCCTCGTTCTAAAATTGCTGAAATGGTCTCTGCAATTAATGTGATTGCTGAAAAACATAATGTAAAAATTTGTACATTCGGCCATGCAGGCGATGGAAATCTACACCCTACTTGTCCTACGGATGCTCGTGATCATGAAGAAATGGAACGCGTTGAAATGGCATTTGCAGAGATATTTGAAAAAGCAATTGAACTAGGTGGTACGATAACAGGTGAACACGGTGTTGGAATCGTAAAAGCTCCTTATCTTGAATTAAAGCTTGGTAAAGAAGGCATTAACGCAATGCTCGCTGTTAAATCAGCTTTAGATCCGAATCATATTATGAACCCAGGCAAAGTCTTTGCAAAAGACAGTCGTAAAAGAATGGTGGTGTCAAAATGACAACACTTCAAGAACAACAAGCGATCGGTCAACAATTTAAAGAGCGTATGAACGAAGACGAGCTTTTAAACTGTATGCGATGCGGTTTTTGTTTACCGAGCTGTCCAACTTATATTGAATCAGATCAAAAAGAATCACACTCACCACGTGGTCGCATCGCTTTAATGAAAGCCGTAACGGATGGATTAATTGAACCGGATGAAGATGTGGAACGTACACTTGAGCTTTGTCTTGGATGTCGTGCATGTGAACCTGTTTGCCCTTCTGGGGTGAAATATGGTCATCTACTAGAGGAAGCTAGAGATATTATTGCTCAACACAAAAAACATTCACTTCCTGCACGAGCTGTTCGTAAAGTTGTATTTAAAGAACTTTTTCCGCATCAAAAACGTATGAGACTTGCAGTTGGTTTATTAGGTTTATATCAACGAACAGGCCTTCAAGTCGTAGCAAGAAAAGCTGGAATTATGAAGTTGATCCCAAACAATTTATCTGCAATGGAAAAGGTTTTACCAAAGGTCCCGACTATGAAACAAATGAAGTCACGCCCTGACTATTTGCCACCATTAAAAGAAAAAGTAAAGAAAGTTGCATTTTTCTCTGGATGTTTAATGGATACCATGTTCTTAGAAACAAACAATGCAACGATGAAGCTTTTACAATTAGCTGGTTGTGAAATTGTCATTCCAAAAGACCAGGCTTGTTGTGGTGCATTACATGGTCATAGTGGTGAAAAGTCGATTGCGAAAGATATGGCAAAGAAAAACATCGAGGCCTTCGAAAATCTCGGAGTAGATTATATCATTACAAATGCAGCAGGCTGTGGTGGTTTCCTAATTGACTATGATCATCTTCTTAAAGATGATCCGAATTGGAAAGATCGCGCTCTAGCATTTAAAAATAAACTAAAAGATATATCAGAAATTCTAGTAGAAGTTGAGTTTCATAATAAAGTAAAATTAAGTTTACCGGAACAAATTATTACGTATCAGGATTCATGCCATTTAAGAAATGTCATGAAAACCGCCTCTGCCCCAAGAACATTATTGAAGTCAATTCAAAATGTATACTATCACGAAATGAAAGATGCAGATCGTTGCTGCGGCTCGGCTGGTATTTATAATATCGTCGAATCCGAAATGTCGATGCAAATACTAGATTACAAGATGAAGCAAGCAACAAAAACACAAGCTACTACAATTGTAACTGCTAACCCTGGATGCTTATTACAAATGAAGCTAGGTGTAGATCGAGAGAATCAATCAGAACATGTGGAAGTCGTACACATAGTTGATTTACTTTTAAAAGCTGCTGAATATAAAGCAAATTAATGTAAAAAAGCACAAGGAGATTAATTTTCCTTGTGTTTTTTTACTAACCTACTAAGTGACTCTATACTTTTAAAGGGCAAAGGAATACATCCTTGGCGCCCATGTAAATATTAATGTTTTACAACTGTATATGTTGCAGCAGCACTAGTATTTCCTGCTTTATCTTTTGCAGTTACAGAAATAACTGTTCCTTTTTTCTGTGCTTTGATACTAACTGAATAAACTCCACTAGAGTTAGTTGTTGCAGATCCTAACACTGTAGTACCTTTCTTAACTGTCACAAGTGAACCTTTTTCAGCTTTTCCAGTAACTTTTAAATCATTATCATCTACTTTATTAATTGTTGGTTTCCCTGGAGGAATTACATCAACGACAGTTACAGTAGTCCCTACGCTTGTATTTCCTGCGGCATCTTTAGCAGTTACCGTTAATTTTGTACCAGCCGCTTGAACTGCGATTTTCGCTGAAAACGTTCCAGTAGATGTAGCCTTTACAGTCACTAGTATTGTTGTACCTCTTTTAATCGTAACAGAAGAATTCGCTTCTGCTTTACCTGTTACCACTACATCGTTATTATCAACTCTGTTAACAGTTGGTTTTGCAGGCGCAATTACGTCTACAACTTTTGTTGTAGCAGCTACACTAATATTACCAGTTGAATCTTTAGCATAAACACTTAAAGTAACTCCAGCTTTTTGAACTGGAATCTTAACTGAATAAGTTCCAGTAGATGTCGCTTTTGCACTTCCTAATACCGTACTACCGTTTTTAACCGTTACAGTGGAATTAGCTTCAGCCTTTCCAGTTACAACTACATCATTGTTATCAACTTTGTTTATAGCCGGTTTAGTTGGTGCTACATTGTCCTCAAAACCAGTCGCGATCACATATAGGTCATCTTCTGTATTATTGTCAATGTCTTGATCTTCATCATTATCGTAAACTTCTATATAATATGTACCAGCTTTTGCCTGATATACTTGGTATTCAGTCCCGTCTTCTTCCCAGTTATCTAAATATTGTAATCTATTACTTTCAACATAATCTTTTTCCCAAGCTGAAAATGATAGATCAATATTAGTAGAGTTAGTATCCCCAGCTACATATAATAGTCCATCATTTGGTACGACTACTTTATGTAAATCATAATCATAATACTCATCTGTAGATAGTAACTGGCCAATTAACGGTTTTTGGAATGAAGTATTATCTGCATTTGCAAACTCTTCATTTGGCTCTATCTCAAAAATAAAGTCATCGTCTGAACTTGTAGAATTACTCATAGTACCCATTTTATTAAAGTTTTTTACTGAAAAGGACTGTGAGTATTTACTTTCTTTTCCAAGCTGGTAAAACGTATGAAAATCGAGAACTTCTTTTTGAAGAGTGTTTTTAACCTGACTTTCAATCATATTCTTTGAACGATCGTACCCATTTCCTTCAGCCTTAACTGTCCCTATTGATAATGGTGAAGCTAATAAACCTAAAGTTGCTAAAGATAAAATTCCCTTTTTCATCATAATATTCATTCCCCTTTGTATTTCGTTCGTTATAGTGAACCTCTTATTAGTATCCTTTAATAATTAACCAAGCGCAATAAAAATTTCACCTTATACTAATAAAACTTTTTGCCCGCTAAACAATGCTTAAGTTTAATTTGATTTGATCACATAATCACCCTTCTAGTAGTATCAAAACTTGTTGTGATTATATCTAACCAATTCATTTCTGATATCACCTCCCCTAGTGAATGGATTACACCAACCACAATAGCATGTTCGTTTTTTCTTCCTTCCCGAACAGTTCCCCAACCCTCCTCTATGTTTTTGATGTTAATCATATTCTACCTACATACCCTTTCATTTTTTTGAATACCAAACTGATCATCAAATCAACTCTCTTAAAAATAGAATCTGTTAAACTAAAATATTGATTTTTGTGTACTAAAAAAGACTGTTTAACTGATAATATCCTCTTATTGAGAAACAGGAAAAAGCCTATCCCTTATAATGGATAGGTATTTTACAAATATTGATTAGAATTAAAAAATGTCCTTATTTTTTACAATTACTTTATACTTTGTAATTAGTTATTTTTGTTAATGTACAAGTAGTTGAAGTGTCTTCCATTGAGCCTTGTTGTAAATGTTCAAATTCCATTATTAACATTTCCTATTATTATTACGTTCTTCTGTGCATCTTAGGTAATTAGCACATTTCTCTTTGAAACACTTAGTTACTGTTCCTGGTTTAAGTTGATCTTTAAACTTCTCATAGCAGTAACATACTTCATCGTCCTGTTTAGGCGCATTCTTTCGACCAAAGACCATTGGTCCGATATCAGTAGGTTTTAAGTCTATTATTCTGTTATCTTCTTTGTACTTATCTAAACACGACTTACATATACAAGATCTTCTTACCTCTTCTGGTGATATCTGATTAAAAATCTCTCTTGGGAAATACTCATCATTACACCAACAAGTCTTCCCACTTGAGCACTTATTCTCATTACCACACATGGGACAGAGCTTAATTGCCATTAAATAACCTCCTCAATAACTGGTTAACAAAAGGAATTACCTTTTAATTCTATTCAATCATTTTATTGGTTTACTAAATTTATCCATTTAATTATATCACTCCTTATTAAACTAAACTCCCATATAATTGAATAAGAAATTCAACAATCTAATTTAATAGAGCTTAAAAATAAAAACACAAGGAACTTTAATTTCCTTGTGCTTTTTCTTAAATTACCTAACCCTGTATTATCCTTAACTATGAACTATTTACTTTTTTAATGAAGAAATAGCTGTTCTTGTTTGATCGATATACTGAATTGTTTGATCGTATTCTTGTGTCGCGACAGCCATAAATAAAATATCGATGACATGAAGTTGAGCCATCCTAGATGAGGTGGCCCCACTTCGAAATGTTGCTTCCCTATGTGGAGAATTGAATAATTTAATGTCCGCCAGGTTTGATACAGAATTGGATCCGAAGCCAGTGATACTAATAGTGTTCACGCCGTTTTCCTTGGCAATTTGAAGAGCTTTTTGAACTTCTAGCGTTTCGCCAGAAAATGAAATTCCTACTAAGACATCATTCTCCTCATGGTTCGCTATTTGAACAGCTAACAAATGCAAATCAGTAAATGCAGAGGTGTATTTTTTTATACGTAAGAACTTTTGCTGTGCGTCTAAGGCGACTACCATTGACCCACCTACACCGAAGAAATATATATTTCTCGCTTTTGTTAAAGCTTGAACAGCTTCTTCTAAATCACTCACATTAATAATATCGCTAGTATCTTTGATGGCCTGGATATTGTTATTCATCATCTTTTTAATAATGGAAGTAGTTGATTCCCCTAAATTGATATCTCTTGATCCTACTTCCGTTGTCGTAATGATATCACCTGCAATTCGTAGCTTAAGCTCTTGAAAACCTTTTAGACCAAGTGAACGACATAATCGAATAATTGCAGAGTTGCTTGTTTGGCTTTTTTCTGCAAGTTCAAAAACTGTATATTGAATCGACTTTTCTGGGTTTTCAATTATATATTTTGCTGCTCTTCTTTCAGATGGTGGAAGTTTATACAGCATTTCGTTTAACATGATTAAACCGCCATTTAATGCATTCATTTAATCTACTCAACTCTCTCTTTATTTGTAAAAAACGAAGAATTTGGAAATTTCCAACCGACATTTTCCCTCTTTTAATCGGATTCGAAATATGACTATATACAAATTATAAAATATTAGAGATAAAATCTGAATTATATTTTAATATGAAATAAAAGGCGACAGTCTAGTAGTACTAGTTGCCGCCCTCTAATTAATTTTTTACTACCTTGCTAATAAAACCACTAGCTTTATTCAAACTGATCATTGCTTCATCGTAATTCATTCCGGTTAAAATCATAACGATTGCTACTTTCGTTTGATTATTCGCTTTCAGTAAGTAATTACTTGCCGTTTCATAATCACAGCCAGTAGCTTCAACTATTATTCTTTTTGCTCGATCAATTAGTTTACTATTTGTTAATTGCAGGTCTACCATTAGATTTTTATATACTTTTCCAATTCCAATCATTGAAGCTGTCGAAATCATATTACATATTAACTTTTGAGATGTTCCAGCTTTTAATCGGGTAGAGCCTGTTAACACTTCAGGACCATTATCTACTTCAATTTTTTGGAGGGCAACCTCTCCAATTTTTGAACCTTTATTACACGCTATCGCTACAGTTTTTGCACCAATCTCGTTGGCATACTTTAAAGCACCTATTACATAAGGCGTCCGACCTGATGCTGCAATACCGATCACGATATCATTTTTTGTAAGGGATATTCGTAATAAGTCTTCCTTACCAAGCTCTTCGCTATCTTCAGCACCTTCAACAGCTTTAATAAAGGCCCTCTCTCCACCTGCAATTAATCCAATTACTTCACTAGGATTCGTTCCAAATGTAGGTGGACATTCAACTGCATCAAGCAGACCAATTCGTCCGCTTGTACCGGCACCTGTATAAATTAAACGTCCTCCGTTTTGAAATGCTTCAACAACAAGCTGAACTACATTTGAAATCATCGGAATTTGTTCCCTAACTGCTAGAGCCACCTTTTGGTCCTCTTCGTTCATTATATTTAAAAACTCATCGACGCTTAGTTGATCTAAGTTACTCGTACGATTGTTTCTAATTTCGGTTGTTAAGTTTTCTAACACAATTACACCTCAATCATAAGGCAGGATTTTTTACTCTTTTGTAATTCCTGCTCTTCCTGTTTTTACTGCACTTAATTATTCCTTACGTGAATTAACTTCTTTCATAGCTAATAGATATCCTCCGTAGGTCGAAGAGATTTCGTCCGTGTAAAATGTTACTGTAGGATAGTGCTCATGAATTGTTTGAATAAACGTTTTCTGAACGACTGGAATTCGATTTAGAATACTTCCTTTTATTGCAACTCGTGGCTCTTCTCGAAGATTTAATTTTTTTATGGCTTGAATGGTCATTTTCCCAAGAAGTTGACCAGCTCTTTCTAGAACTGATAAGGCCATTAAATCCCCTAAGTTGGCCATTTCAACGATAAATGGAACATGTGAAGCAATCTCAGCTTTTGTATTGTGATAAATATATTTTTTAAGTTCTTCTGCTTCTTTTAACTGCAATTTTTCCAGCATTTTCAAAGATAAATAACTTAATGGAACACCTTCATCAAATTCCTGTGTAATCTTTTTAAAGATCTCCAGGCAAATCCAATATCCACTTCCCTCATCCCCTAGAAGATGTCCCCAACCGCCTGCCGTAACAGTCAATTCTTTATGCATTCCGATACAAATTGAACCCGTACCAGCGATTGTTAATACACCACTTTGTCCATTTAGTAATGCTGCATGTGCAATTTGTGCATCATTAACAATTTTAAAAGGGATACAAAAAGCATCATTTAGTGCCTTTTCTAACGGACCTCGATCTTTCACTCCACCAATTCCAGCAATTCCTAAAAATAAGAACAGGCAATTCTCTTTTGATAAAGGGCTCAAGCAATTTTCAATTGCTTCTATAATGTGATTAATTCCATCTACTTCATTGATTAGTAAATTACTAAAACCAGAATAACCTTGACTAATAATTTCTCCATCTAAATTATAAGCAATAGCCTCTGACTTCGTTCCTCCACCATCAAGACCTATAACATATTTCACTAAAACTGCTCCCTACCATCTTTCGTCTATTCTATTACTATATGAATCGATTATTTCTCGGCTAATTTTTTATGTAAACGAATGATATGCTCTATAAGCTTTTGCTCACTCATTGCAGTCATTAAATGATCTTGGGCATGAATCATTAATAGAGACTTTTCACATGGCTGACCATTTAATTCAGCTTGTATTAAAGTCGTTTGTGTTTTATGTGCATGACCAATTTCTTGGTGGGACTCTTCGATTAAGCGATCTGCTGTTTCAAAATCATTTTTTTCTGCAGCCTCTAATGCTTCGTAAGCTAGTGATCTTGCATTCCCACCGTGTGATATAATTTCAAAAATTTCTTGTTCGTTAGTCATCATCATATTCATACTCCTTAATTTTTGATTTTTATTTATCCTTATTGAATTACCAATTCTTCTTTATAAAATAATGGTAAGTATTCTTTATGCGCATCTAAAAGTGCATCTAGTACTTCCTTTGCAACTTCATCACTCGGAACTAAAGGATTAATCGTTAGTGCTAATAATGCTTTCTCATAAGATCCAGTAACAGCCGCCTCAGCTCCAACCCGTTCAAATGATTTAATCTGCTGAACTAATCCATTTATTTGAGGTGGTAATTCACCTACTGATATCGGAATTGGCCCTTGCTTTGTAACTAAACAATTTACCTCTACAGCTGATTCATTTGGAATCCCTTGTATGGAACCATTATTTTGAACGTTTAATACTTGGATATCCTTTTTATCGTTATAAATAGATGTAATTAAGCTACAAGCGGCATCACTGTAATAAGCTCCACCTCGTTTTTCAAGCTGAGGCGGTTTAATTGCTAAATTCTCATCTTTATATAATTCAAATAAATCATCTTCCAGTTTCTTAACGACCTCTGCCCGAGTAGTGCCTGTTTTAAAAGATTCTAATTCTTCATCTAATATATGTTTCGTTTTGTAATAGTAACGATGGTATGGACAAGGAAGTACACCTAATGACATAAGAAATTCTTTTTGCCATGGTAATGGTGCGATATTTTTCATTGTCATTTGTATTTCCGGATTCGCTAATAACGCTAATACATGTTCAGTCACTTCTTTTCCTTCAACATAAACATGAAGTCCATAAACCATATGATTTAATCCAGCAAAATCAATATGTACACGACTTAGATCCACTTCTAATAATTTAGCAATCGTCATTGTCATATTAATTGGTACATTACAAACTCCAATCACCTTTTTATGTTTACTATATCGAAGTAATGCTTCTGTAACCATTCCAGCAGGATTTGTAAAGTTAATTAACCATGCATCAGGACAAAGTTGTTGCATTTCTTCAGCAATTTCAAGTAATACAGGTATGGTTCTTAGACCTTTAAATAGACCACCTGCACCATTCGTTTCTTGACCAATCATACCGAATTGTAAAGGGATACGTTCATCTTTTATTCGTGCCTCTAGTAAGCCTACCCGCATTTGAGTCGTTACAAAATCAGCATCCTTTAGCGCTAATTTTCGGTCTAACGTTAAATGAATTTCCATTGGAACTCCAGCTTCTTTTACCATTCGTTTAGCTAAATTACCAACAATCTCTAACTTTTCCTTCCCTGCTTCTATATCAACTAACCATAAATCACTTACAGGTAGCTCGTCATATCTTTTAATAAAGCCCTCCACTAATTCTGGAGTATAACTAGAGCCACCGCCTATTGATACGATTTTAATTCCTCTTTTTTTATTCATCTAAAACACACCTTCATTTCATATTTTTTCTTATGAATTGAATACAACAAGATAACTAGTCACTGTGCAGAAAATTAATAATGTAATAAATAAAATTAAAGCTTGTTTCTTATTCTTAAACTTACCTTCAATAAATACAATCACGCCTGTAAGTCCTACACTCAAACCAATACTATTTGTAATAAATACAGCAAGATCTCTAGTCATTCCAAAAAGGAGTAGAACAGGATTAAAGATAAGATTAAACGCAAGAATAAATACAAAAAATGCAAATGCACCTTTATAACTAAAAAAATGGAGATTCTTTGTAGTGTTCATGTTAATCTTCCTTTCTTGATTACTTGATAATAAATAAAGGAAGCTGGGATTAATAATCCCAAACTCCCTTTACTATGAATTTATAAAGATACTTTTACACCATTATCAATTTCAACTGTAGATTCTTGAGCTAACAATTTTTTATCATACATTTTGAAGAATGGTAAATAAATAACAACAGATATTGCTAGATTGATTACTACTAGGATAATAGCTCTCCAATCTCCACCAGTTGATAAATATGCACCTATTGGAGCAGGTAAAGTCCACGGAACCATTACATATGTTGGATTAACTAATCCTCCTGCTGTTGCAAGGTAAGAAATTGTTGCACCAATTATTGGAACGATCATAAATGGAATAATTAATACAGGGTTTAATACAATCGGCATACCGAAAATTACCGGCTCATTAATGTTAAAAATACTTGGGATAATTGCTGTTCTTCCAAGAGCCTTTGAATAACTTGATTTTCCGGCAATTAACATTGCAATTACTAAACCTAATGTTGCTCCCGAACCACCAATCCAAATAAACCACTGGAAGAAAGTTTCAGGAGCAATATGTGGTAACTGGCTCCCAACTTTACCAGCTGCAACAGCTGCAGAGTTATTAGCTAAATAAACTTCCCAAACAGGTCGTGCAACTGCACCAACTACTGATACCCCATGGATACCAAATGCCCAGAAAAATGTGATTAAGAATACAGGGACTAATACACCTGGTAATGAATCACCCGCGCTAATTAGTGGAGCTACAGCTTTGTCTACAAGTGAATGTGTATCAATCTTAAATACAACTGTAATTAAAGTCATTACTGTTAAAACAACCGTTACAGGAATAAGTGCTTCAAAAGAACGTGCGACAGAACTTGGCACTGAATCAGGCATTTTAATCGTAATATTTTTCGTTTTACATAAACGTAATACTTCAACTGCAAAAATAGAAGTAATCATCCCTACGAAAAGACCATGGCCACCCATGTTTGCCATCGGTAATACAAATCCCACTTTATCAATCATTTGAACCCCAGTTGTAAATAAAAACGCGGAACCCGATAATAATGCGCCAGAAAGCGGATCTAGTTTATAGCTTTGAGACAAGCTATATCCAATCCCAAAAGTAATATACAGGGTCATTATGTACATTGTAAGACGGTACGGAATTAAAATATCCGCAGCGTGTTTTGCTGCCCACACTCCTACCGCAGAATCTGCAGGCACTGGAGGAAAGGCAATAATTAAGAACAAGCTTCCAAATATGATAAAAGGTAAAGCTGAAACTACACCATCACGAATAGCGCGTAAATGTTTTTGTTCAGATAGTTTTGCCATTGGTGTTGATAAATTGTTTTCCAAAAATGAAATAAACTTATCCATTTGTTCTTCTCCTTTGATTATTAAATTATTAAACTACTTAACTAGTTCTTGAACTAATTTTAATAACGTTGGCCCTCCAAGTGGACTATAAGCTTGAGGTGGAATGACAGCACAAGGTACATTCGCTTCATCAGATGAAGCTTTAAAACCATCAAATCGATGTCTTACTTGTGGTGCAACCATTGCTACATCCCACCCATTCTTAACTTCTTCAGCAAACTCTTGAGTCCCTACTGCTAAAACATCTAGACTTAATCCGTTTTTTTCTCCCTCTTTTTTCAGAGCGTTTACTACAATCGCACTTGACATACCGCCTGCACATACAAATAATACCTTCATACTCTTATCCTCCTAGTTTGAGTTTGATAATATAAAAGATTCAAAAAACTGGAAACGTTTTCTATGAGGCAATTATATTCTTAATAAAATAAAATTTCAATTATTTTTACAAAAAAATGAAATAAAATTTTAAAAAGATGTAAAAAAAATTTCACATCTTCTTAAATAATGTTTATTTAGTTTTCCTTAAACTGAAACTTACTCCAAGGATGTAAGAAATCGAGTAGGAAGATTTCTTCCTCTGCAATGCGTCCAACCACATTCGTTTTCCCTGAATTCTCCATATCCTGTAGTGCTATTTGCAATTCCCCTTTATATTGACCATATAATTCATTTTCTATTAAAATATCGCCTCTACGAATATGTGGAGTATAAGTTGGTTTAAACTCTTCATCTCTATATTTCACGCGAGACTGAGTGGAACGAATTAAGTAATCTGATACGTCGCCTCGGTAAAAATGAAACTCATCTAAAACAATCTTTTTCTCTAAATCTGTAATTGAATCATGTAAATCAATATTTAGTGTAAATAAGTCTTTACCATTCTGATTTAGCTCCGCAAGTTGTTTGAACTCTTCTTCAGATGCATAAGCATTTGCGATAATCACATCATCAATTAAGTCTGAATAAAATAAATGTTTCGCTTGGGTTACGACTGATAAATTACGGTGCATCTCTAAAGTGCAAAGACCTTCTGATACAGGCCAAGGTCCATATGATGCAGCTTGTGAATTAATAAATGCTGCTGTACGAATACCATGCCTTTTAAACTCTTCACTGCATTTAACGAAATGCGAATAGCTTAAGCCTGCATAACGATGGGGATAAAAATTATGGGATCCGATTAAATTAGAATGATTTGGCTTATAGGCTAATATATTTTCTAGATATTTCGTAGCATTACTCATGTTAATTTCAATTTTTAACCCATATGGATTATAAGTCATAATGGACTCTTCATTCCCAGTAAATCCCATATCAAGTCTAATTCCATATGCTCCTAAATCAGCAAAAAATGATAAATCATTATATGAAATATTTAATGTACCAAATACTCGAGGGGCAATATCAACAATGACTTCCATCTCTAAACTATTTGCATAATCAACTATTTCTTTGAACTCTTTTATTATCTGTTCCTTCTCACCATTTACTGATAATAAACATGTAAAGATTCGTTTAAAACCATATTGATGAGCTAATTTAATATAAGCCTTATCTTTTTCAACAGTTGAGTGCTCTGGATAAATTGAAATTCCTAATTTTTTCACGATGAATCCTCCTAATATGGTATTGGTGTAATATTTCCTAAAACAACTAACCGATTTGCCTTTGTTGCTCCAGGTACATTACTTGGTAAACCATTTAAAGTTTCATTTGCTAAAATCGCAAAGGCAATTGCTTCTTTTGCGTCCGAAGAAAAACCAATATCTTCTTGAACTAATACTTTTGAATCCACACCTAATAATTCTTGAAGCATACGTAGTAGCGTTTTATTATGACTACCTCCGCCACCTACAATTACTTCATCAATCGGATGGTCTGGTAAAATAAACTTTTTATAATTTTCAGCGATCGATTTTGCAGTAAACATCGTCATTGTAGTCACTAAATCAATCGGTGAAATATCACTAAACTCTTCCAATATTTCATCAACAAACTGTGTACCAAATAACTCTCTTCCTGTTGTTTTAGGTATAGGTGCTAAAATATAAGGAATACTCATGCATCTTTCTAGTAATCTCTCATTTACATTACCTTTAGCAGCTAAATCACCATTAGCATCATATGGCACGTTAAAATAACGCTTACAAATTTCATCAATAATCATATTACCTGGACCTGTATCAAAGGCTACCAAATCATCGATTGTAGAATTCCTTGGAATGATCGTAACATTACCAATCCCACCAATGTTTTGTAGTAAACGCGTTTTAGTTTTACTTTTATAAAGTAATAGCTCAGAATGTGGAACTAAAGGCGCACCATACCCACCAGCTGCCATATCCATCACACGAAAATTGGAAACAACTTTCGTGTTTGTTTCATATGCAATAACCGCTGGCTCTCCTAACTGCAATGTAGATTGAATGAATTTCCCATGAGCTTCAGGCTGGTGATAAATCGTTTGACCATGCGACCCAATAAACTCAAGTTGATCTAGCGAAAATTCATTTTTACTACAAATTTGTTTTACTGCATCTGCAAAAGCATAGCCAAGCTTAAAGTTTAAACTACATAAATGCTGAGCGTTTGAAGAAACTAGTGTAATCGCATCTTGAATTTCTTTTAATAAACCTTCCTCAAGAGGAACTGTCATAAAATCAATTAATCTTACTTCTGTCTCAGGTCCACATCCAGTGATTTCTACTAAAGCTGCATCGATTCCATCTAAAGATGTACCCGACATTAATCCAACTGCATATCCCAATTCATTCACTCCTTCATATTTTTATTAATAATACCTTAAAACAGAATTTCAATTTTGTAAAAGAAAAGAGTGAAAGTTTATTTAGAATTTTTCAAAAAGTAATGGTTAATTTTTTTAAGAAATTAGTGAATAGAAAGAGATTTTTGTGGACTGATTTAGTCGCTGCACATCCCCCATGACTAATTTCATATCTAGAACCCTATAATGAATTATTACTCATTTCAGCCTCTCCCACAAAAATAATACTTAATAAAAAACCCAAATAAAATATTTTCTAAAAACACATTCATTACTTTGATAAATAGGCATAATTCTCTTGTACAAATCAGTAACTAGTAAAAAAGTATTGAATGAACAACAGAATAATTATACAATTCTTTACATAATCAAACAAAGACTCTATCTAACAATAAGGAGAATCTAAGATGAAGCATTTAGAAACACAAATAGATGAATTAGCAGATCAATATTTTACGAGACTAATAGAAATCCGTAGACATTTGCATATGTATCCTGAATTAAGTAATCAAGAATTTTTAACAACGAATTTTATCAATCAGGAATTAGAAAAAGCTAATATCAAAAAAATTCAGTTGAATAGTCAAACAGGAACTGCAGCCGAGATCAGTGGTAATTCAGGGCCGATTATTGCACTCCGAGCTGATATTGATGCACTTCCAATTCAAGAAGAATCTGATTTACCGTTTCGTTCAGTTATTGATGGAATCGCCCATATGTGTGGACATGATGTTCATACTACTATTGCACTCGGAGTTGGATTTATTTTACAAGAATTAAAACACCAGATTCCTGGTACAGTTCGATTGATCTTTCAACCCGCTGAGGAATCTGAAGGTGGTGCAGAGCAAATGATCGCTGAAGGATTACTTAACGATGTAAAAGCTATTATCGGACTTCACAATGTGCCAGATCTTCCAGTTGGTACGATTGGAATTAAAGAAGGCTTCCTAATGGCAAGTGTAGATGATTTTTCTATTAAGATTAAAGGGAAAGGCGGTCACGCAGCACTTCCTGAAAAAGCAATTGATCCGATTGTGATTGGCAGTGCTGTTGTTAACCTTATACAAACTCTAGTTAGCAGAACAATTTCTCCAAAAGATTCTGCTGTCATAACTGTTGGATCGTTTCAGGCTGGGAATACAAATAATGTAATCCCTGAATTTGCAGTTTTAAAAGGCACAGTTCGAACTTCAAATGAAACAATTCGAAAGCAAATTCAAGAAAAATTTCAAACACTAGTTCAAAATCTTGTACACTCACTTGGTGGTGAAGTCGAAATAGATTATCAAGTATTACTGCCCGCAGTATTTAACGATTCGAAAGTAACATCAGTAGTACGAGAAGCAGCAATCTCAACAGTCGGATTAGAACATGTTGTGACTGCTGAATCGACAATGGGCGGAGAAGATTTTTCATTCTATCAACAAAAAGTACCTGGTTCTTATATTTGGTTAGGCTCTGGAAATAAAGAAAAAAATATAACCTATGGATGGCATCACCCCAAATTTATGGTCGATGAAGATGCAATAAAAATTGGTGTAAAACTAATGGCCCGATCAGTATTAAAACTATTAACGGATACAACTATTGGTAAATAATAGACAAAAAAGTGAAATCATTGATTAAACAATGTTTTCACTTTTTTTGTTTTTCATCTATAGGTTTAATTGTATTTAAAATAACTATGAGATAGGTCTAATGGATTAGTCGTTTTTCCTGAAAATAAACATTCCAAACATAAATGCGATAAATGTAATGAAACCAGCAACTATACCGGCAATATAACGATTTTCGTAATGAATATAATTCTCTAATATTGTAATGATAATCGCAGAAAGGGCAGAACCAAAAAAAGCTTGAGAAATAGTCATTTTTCCTTTTAAATATTTTTTCATAAACTTTCTCCCTCTTAAAATTGCTAGTATATTATTCTATTTAATTGATGGATAAACCTTTTTTATTAAAGCTATACAGCCATTTTGACCAGTTAAATTCAAAGGAATAAACTTAAGATACTCCAATCTACCCACTACCTTTTCTGACACTTCCTGCAATATTTTAGGACATTCATTAATATAATTACCTTGTAGAGTTTATAGGGGGGATTATATGCCGGATTTTGTACAAACTGCCAATTTTGAGCATTCGTTTTGGTTACATGTGTTAAGGGATCATTCTCAATTTATATTGGATGCTTTGCCGTCTAAGCAAGAGGAAGAAATTAAGATTGCACAGTCATTTTACGTAATTTTTAATAATTTATTTACTAGGGTAAATAACAATGAAAATATAAACGAAATTACAATTCAAGCAGAAAAAAGCGCTTTAGCACTACGCGATTTTAAACTTTCACTGCTAACGAAACATATTACTGACGCTAATTTTACGATTTACTTAACACCTACATTTTTAAACCATATGGTTAATGAATTGGAAGAATATTTATTAGTACTATCCTACTTAAAACAAAATCAAACCCCACCTGTCTTCAATGAACTTCATCATCATTTATTATGGGTGCTAGATGCAGCAGGTCATGCAGATGCCATTTATACGAATCTCGATGGTACAGAAAAAATGCTAAGAAAGAAAAGTCATGAATTCACAAAGCATTTTGAACACTTCTATCTAAAAGCAGTAGAACTGACCGGATATTTACGTACAAAGCTAAGCACATTTCCTGCATTAAGAAGAATGAATCAAGACGTAAAATTAGAAATTCAGCTATTTCAAATATTTCTAAAAGAAATTGAAGAATTAGATATCTCAAGCCAAATGTTGAGTAACTTTTCCGCTTTAATGGCAGATCATATGTACAGAGAAGAAATGTATTTCTTAAAAAAATTAGAAGAATCTTCATCCATGAATAATTAAATTTATGAAAAATAAAGCACTCTATTAACACGTAATATGATGTGTTAAATAGAGTGCTCTTTTACTTTAATAAAACTATTGTTTTATTGATATCCAGTTATTTTTAATTACTTTTATGACTGCATTTAAACGATCTGGAACGTCTAATTTCATCAAAATATTGGCGACATGATTTTTGACTGTTTTATTCGAAATAAATAATTCCTTACCAATTTGGATATTCGAAAATCCTTTTACTAAAAGGTGAAGAATTTCGTATTCTCTATTTGTCAGTAGCTCTTTTATATATGAATCATTGGGCGGCATAAAATGGATTGAATTATCCTTAAGAAACTTGTATTCTTTTATCAATTCATTCGTAAAGCGATTGTCTACCATGAATTGTCCACCCTGCACTAGCTTAACAGTATTCACTAAATATGCCTCGTCAACATCTGTTAAACAAATACCTTTTACTCCTACATTCAATAAACGATCTATTTCATAAAAGTCTAAAGAGTTTTTAATGGTAATAATCTTCGAAGAATCATCATGTAACATAATGCTTCTTGCATACTTTACCATTTCTTCTCCCGAAACTTGAGTTATAAGAATTGAATTACTTACTTCCTGGAAAGAAAAACTATCTTCTAAATTAATTTTAATAGCATTTATTCGATTAAATTCTAATATTGTACGAATACCCGCAACGAAAAGCGAATTTTCAACAAAAATAACAGTATTATTATTTCTTGGATGATTTGGAACTAATTTTGCTAACATTACTGCCACCACCTCCAATTTGCAAATTTTTTATAGCAATATTTGTATTGTACATATTTGAATTGATT
>NZ_NTZO01000158.1 GCF_002559405.1 Bacillus sp. AFS001701
TTTTTCTATTAAATGGGTCTATTTTTAACTATTATTAGTTATAAATACTATAACCGGTATGGGTAATTTCTTATTTTATCCGGGATACTATAGGTTTTAATTGCAGTTTCACTAATTTCATTTGCAGATTCTCTATTTTTATTTGCACCTCGCACGACGATTTCAATTTATACATTTTACAAAATAACAAAAAAAGAGGTTGCCAATAAGACAACCTCGATATTTTAAAAATTAATATACGTTCGTATTTTCTTTTGTAGTATTTTCTAAAATTTCTTTTACTCTTCCTAAGAATTTACCACAAATGAATCCGTCAAGTACACGGTGATCAAGTGATAAGCATAGGTTAACCATATCACGAACACCAATCATTCCGTTTACAACAGCTGGACGTTTTACGATACTTTCAATTTGTAAAATTGCAGCTTGTGGATAGTTAATGATACCAGCGCTTTGAACACTACCAAATGATCCAGTGTTATTTACTGTGAATGTGCCACCTTGCATTTCGTCTGATTTTAATTTACCAGTACGAACTTTTGTAGCTAATTCAGTAATTTCACGTGCGATACCTTTGATTGTTTTCTCATCAGCATTTTTAATTACTGGAACAAATAATGCATCGTCTGTTGCAACAGCGATCGATAAGTTAATATCTTTCTTTTGAATGATTTTGTCTCCAGCCCACATTGAATTAATCATTGGGTATTCTTTAAGTGCTTGCGCTACAGCTTTAACAAAGAATGCGAAGAATGTTAAAGAGAAACCTTCTTTTTTCTTGAAAGAATCTTTAAGGCTGTTTCTGTAATTTACTAAGTTTGTAACGTCTACTTCGATCATCATCCAAGCATGTGGAGCTTCATGTTTACTACGTAACATATTTGAAGCAATTGCTTTACGTACACCAGTAACTGGAATTTCAATATCACCAACTGCTGTTGGAAAAACAGGTGCTGGAGCTGAAGCAGGTGCTTTAGCTACTTGTGCTGCAGGAGCAGTTTGGGCTACAGCTGGTTGAGCAGGAGCTTCAACTGCAACAGGTACTGGTGCTGCTTGAGGTACACCATTTGCAATTGCATTTAAAACATCTTTACGAGTAACTCGACCATTATTTCCTGTACCTGGAATTAATGAAAGATCAAGATTATTTTCTTGTGCTAAACGAAGTACAGCTGGAGAAAAACGTACTTTACCAGACTCATCAGTTTTAGCAATCGTTTGAACCGGTGCAGCAGCTACAGGAGTTTGTGCTGGTGCTACAGGTGCAGCTTTTTCAACTGGTTTTTCTTCGATTGTTGTAGCAGCTACTTCACCAGAAGCTCCTTCAACTTCAATCGTACAAATGATTTCACCAACAGCTAAAGTTTCACCTTCACCTGCGATTAATTCCTTAATCACACCAGAAAATGAAGATGGTACTTCAGCATTAACTTTATCTGTCATAACTTCAGCAAGTGGATCGTATTTATTTACACGGTCTCCTACTTTTACTAACCAAGTACTGATTGTACCCTCAGTTACACTTTCACCTAATTGAGGCATTTTAATATTTTCGATCATCATTATGTCCCCCTTTTTCAAACAGTGCCATTAAAATGCTGCAAGTTCTCTAGCCGCTTTTTCTACTTTATCTGGATTAACCATGAAGAATTTTTCCATTGTAGGAGAATAAGGCATTGCCGGAACATCAGGGCCAGCAAGGCGTGCGATTGGCGCATCTAATTCAAATAAGCAATTTTCAGCAATAATTGCTGCAACTTCACTCATTATACTTCCTTCTTTATTATCTTCAGTTACTAATAAAACTTTTCCTGTTTTAGAAGCAGCTTCGATAATAGATTCTTTATCTAATGGATAAATTGTACGTAAGTCTAAAACATGTACAGAGATACCATCTTGAGCTAATTTTTCAGCAGCTTGAAGAGCAAAATGTACACATAATCCGTAAGTGATGATTGTGATATCTTCACCTTCACGTTTTACATCAGCTTTTCCAATCGGAAGTACATAATCAGTTTCAGGTACTTCACCTTTAATTAAACGATAAGCCCGTTTATGCTCAAAGAAAATTACTGGGTCGTTATCACGAATTGCTGCTTTTAATAAACCTTTTACATCATAAGGAGTAGAAGGCATTACAATTTTTAATCCTGGTTGACCTGCAAACACCTTCTCAACAGATTGTGAGTGATAAAGTGCACCGTGTACACCGCCTCCATAAGGAGCACGAATTGTAATAGGACAAGTCCAGTCATTGTTTGAACGATAACGAATTCTTGATGCCTCAGAAATAATTTGGTTTACTGCAGGCATAATGAAATCAGCAAATTGCATTTCAGCTACTGGTCTAAGTCCGTACATTGCAGCACCAATACCAACACCTGCAATTGCAGATTCTGCAAGTGGTGTATCTAATACACGATCCTCACCAAATTGATCATAAAGACCATGAGTCGCTTTAAATACTCCACCTTTTAATCCAACGTCTTCCCCTAATACAAATACCTTTGGATCGCGTTCCATTTCCTCTTTTAACGCTAAAGTTACTGCATCTATATAAGACATTACTGCCATATTGTCCTACCCCCTCTTATTCTTCGTAAACAAACTTCAATGCATGCTCAGGTGCTGCATATGGAGCGTTTTCTGCGTAGTCAGTTGCTTCATCAACGATGGCACGAATTTTTGTATCTAATTCTTTTTCTATTTCTTCTGTTAAGACACCAACTTCATGAAGGTATTTCGCAAATGTAAATAAGCAATCTTTGCTTTTTGCTTCTTCTACTTCTTCACGAGAACGGTAAATACGATCATCATCATCACTTGAGTGTGCAGTTAATCGATAAGATACAGCTTCGATTAATGTTGGACCCTCTCCACGACGTGCACGGTCAACTGCTTCTTTTGTTACACGATAAACTTCTAAAGGATCATTTCCATCAACTGTGAAACCAGGCATACCGTATCCAATTGCACGATCAGATACTTTTTCACATGCTAATTGCTTCTCAATCGGTACTGAGATAGCATATTTGTTATTTTCACACATGAAAATTACTGGTAACTTATGTACACCAGCAAAGTTTGCGCCTTCATGGAAATCACCTTGGTTAGAAGAACCTTCACCAAATGAAACCCAAGAGACAATATCTTTACCTTCCATTTTTGCAGCTAGAGATACACCTACAGCGTGAGGTACTTGAGTTGTAACTGGAGATGAACCTGTAACGATACGATTTTTCTTTTGTCCAAAATGACCTGGCATTTGACGTCCACCAGAGTTTGGATCTTCTGCTTTTGCAAAACCAGAAAGCATTAATTCTTTTGCTGTCATTCCGAATTGTAAAACAACACCCATATCACGGTAATATGGTAATACGTAATCTTTTGTATTATCTAATGCATAAGCTGATCCAACTTGAGCTGCTTCTTGTCCTTGACAAGAAATAACGAACGGAATTTTACCAGCACGATTTAATAACCACATACGCTCATCAATTCGACGTGCCATTAGCATTGTTTCATACATACTAAGAACGTCATCATTTGATAGACCAAGCTGTTCATGACGGTTTGAAGTTGTAACCTTTTCCATAAATATCCCCCTTTTACCACATACATGTGTGGAAGCGTTTTAAATCATTATAGTGATGAAATGTAGAGATTTCTCTCTACATTTCAATTTTTTAAATTAAGAGTGAATTGCTAATCCTTCTACAGCAAGTGCTGCTTCACCAATAGCTTCTGATAATGAAGGATGTGGATGAATTGTATGAGAAATTTCCCATGCAGTTGCATCTAATACTCGTGCTAAACCTGCTTCAGAGATCATATCAGTTACATGAGGTCCAATCATATGAACGCCAAGAAGATCATTCGTCTCTTCATCAACAATTATTTTAACAAATCCATCATGCTCACCGTAAACTAAGGCTTTACCGATTGCACGGAATGAGAATTTACCTTTTTTAACTGTATAACCTTTTTCTTTTGCTTCACGCTCAGTTAAACCAACAGAAGCAACTTCTGGATTGCTATAAACACACTTACTAACCATTGTTGGATCTAATGGAAGTGGTGAATTACCTGCAATATGCTCAACTGCAATTGTACCTTCTCTAGAAGCAACATGTGCTAATTGTAAACCACCAATTACATCACCAATCGCATAAATATGTGATTCTTTTGTTTGGTAATTAGCATTTGTTTGGATAAAACCATTTTCAACTACGATGTCAGTATTTTCTAATCCGATTCCTTCAACATTCGCTTGACGACCAACAGATACTAACATTTTTTCAGCAGTGAAAGATTTCTCAGTATCTTTATGAAGTGCACTGATTCTAACACCATTATCGATTACTAAAGTTTCAGCTAAAACTTTTGCATCAGTAACTAATTTAATTCCTTTTTTCTTTAATAATCTAGTCATTTCTTTAGAAATTTCTTCGTCTTCTAAAGGTAAAATTGTTTTACTGTACTCGATTACCGTTACCTCAACACCAAAATCTGCTAACATTGAAGCCCACTCGATACCGATTACTCCGCCACCTACGATAATAATTGACGCAGGAAGTGACTCCATTTTTAGCGCCTCATCAGATGACATTACATGTTCACCATCAATAGTTAATCCAGGTAAAGACTTTGGTCTTGAACCAGTTGCGACTAATACGTTCTTAGGAATTAGCATTTCGTTCTCGCTACCATCGTTCATTTCTACTGAAATTGTTCCTGGCATCGGAGAGAAGATTGAAGGTCCTAAAATACGTCCTAAACCATCGTATACATCTATTTTCCCTTGTTTCATTAGGTGTTCAACACCTTTATGAAGCCCGGCAACGATATTTTCTTTTCTTTGTTGTACTTTGCTAAAGTTTAATGTTACGCCTGATGTTTCAACACCAAACTCTTCACTTTTCTTAGCAGTTGAAAAAACTTCTGCACTACGTAATAATGCTTTACTTGGGATACAGCCTGCATGTAAGCAAGTTCCACCTAGTTTATTTTTTTCTACTACCGCTACTTTTAATCCTAATTGAGAAGCACGAATAGCAGCTACATAGCCACCAGTACCGCCACCGAGTACGACTAAATCATATTCTGTTGCCATGATGAAATTCTCCTCACATTTATACTAAAGATTTAACTGCAAATTCTCCAGGATAGATTTTTGCTTCTTCTTCTTCTCGAAGTACTCGAAGTGCACCTTCACAAAGAGCTTGAAGTTCATTTTCACCTGGTAAAACAATTACACGTGCCATCCATTTAACTCGTTTTGTTATTTCATTAACAATAAAATCACTATAAGCAATTCCACCCGTTAATATAATTGCATCAATATTGCCTTCAAGAACTGCTGCTGCACTTCCAATTTCTTTAGCCACTTGGTAAGCCATTGCTTCATATACTAAAGCAGCTTTTTCGTCACCATCTTCAATCATGTTTTCGACTTTTATTGCATCTGCTGTTCCAAGATAGCTAACTAATCCACCTTGACCAACCATCATTTTTTGAACTTCGTTAATATAATAGTCACCAGAGTAACAAAGTTTTATTAAATCACCAATTGGTACAGTTCCAGCTCGCTCCGGACTGAAAGGTCCTTCACCATCTAAACCGTTATTAACGTCAATTACGCGTCCTTTTTTATGTGCGCCAACACTCACACCTCCACCCATATGGGCGATAATAAGGTTCAAGTCGTTATATGACTGTTCTAACTGTTTTGACACTTTTCGTGCGACAGCTTTTTGGTTTAAAGCATGGAAAACACTTCTTCTTTCCATAAGTGATTGTCCGCTGATTCTTGCAACCGGATCTAATTCATCAACAACTACTGGATCAACGATAAATGCTGGGATGTTTAATCCTTGTGCAATCTCATTAGCAATAATTCCACCAAGATTTGAAGCATGCTGGCCACTATAACCAATTTTCAAATCTTCTAACATGATTTCATTGACTGCATAAGTTCCACCTTCGATTGGTCTAAGTAGTCCACCTCGACCACATACAGCACTTAATTTAGAAATGTTAATGCCTTCTTTGTGTAATACCTCTAAAATAACATTTTTTCTAAATTCATATTGATCAATTATTGTTTTGTATTTATTTAATTCTTCATCGTCATGGCGTATTGTTTGTTCAAAAATTGGTTTTTCATCATCAAATACACCAACCTTTGTGGATGTGCTGCCAGGATTAATTACTAAAATACGATGCATTGTCAACACTCTCCCTTCTAAGTTTACCTTACCTTTATAACTAGAAAGAAAGAGGTACTATTACTTCACTCTTTCTTTCCACCTAAAAAATAAAGGAATTTTAATTAAATTTTATTTGGTCAATTATCTTCTGCTTAAGATGTTGTGACCATTTGATAAGAATTGGCTACGAGATTTTGCCATTGTAGCAATACGCTCTTCAGCTAAACGGTCTGCAGCTAAATAAGTTGGAATACCGTCACGTTTTGAAATTTCAATAACTTTTGCAATGTTATCGTATAAGCCTTCAACTTTTTTCATTGCACGGTCGTAGTTATATCCGTATAACTCATCAGCAACGTTGATTACTCCACCAGAGTTGATTACATAGTCAGGAGCATAAACGATACCTAATTCATGGATTAAATCACCATGACGAGTTTCTTTTAATTGGTTATTTGCAGAACCTGCAATAACTTTCGCTTTTAATTGTGGGATTGTTTTATCGTTAATTGTTGCACCTAGTGCACATGGTGCATAAATATCACATTCTACTCCATAAATATCATCTGGATCTACTGCTGTAGCACCAAATGCTTCTACTGCACGTTGTACAGCTTCTTTATTAATATCTGTTACGATTAATTGAGCACCTTCTTCATGTAAGTACTCGCAAAGGCTGTAAGCAACATTACCAACACCTTGGATTGCAATTTTTTTACCTTCTAAGCTGTCAGTACCGAATGCTTCTTTTGCTGCAGCTTTCATACCACGATAAACACCAAATGCAGTAACTGGAGATGGATTACCTGAAGAACCGAATGATGGTGAGATACCAGTTACATAATCAGTTTCTTCGTGGATTAAATCCATATCAGCAACAGTAGTACCTACGTCCTCAGCAGTAATATATCGACCATTTAAACCTTGGATATAACGACCAAATGCACGGAACATTGCTTCGTTTTTATCTTTACGTGGATCACCGATGATTACAGTTTTTCCTCCACCTAAGTTTAAGCCAGCAGCAGCATTTTTATAAGTCATACCTTTTGCTAAACGTAGAGCATCTTCAATTGCAGCTTCTTCTGATTCGTAAGTCCACATTCTTGTTCCACCTAAAGCTGGACCTAATGTAGTATCGTGGATCGCAATAATTGCTTTTAATCCTGATTCTTTATCTTGGCAGAAAACAACTTGCTCATAGTCATAAGTTTCTAAGTATTTGAAGATTTCCATGTAATAACAGCTCCCTTAAAATGTGTAAGTTTAGTTTTTAGAATTACATATAGCTAATGCTAATGAATATAATTTTGTCATTGCAGAGTCTGAACGCGATGTTAAAACAATCGGTGCCTTTGCTCCAGCAATAAGTGCAGCCACTTCTGAGTTAGCCATAAAGACTAAAGATTTATATAAAATATTTCCAGTTTCTATTGTAGGTACTAATAAAATATCAGCTTGCCCAGCAACTTCTCCAGTTAAGCCTTTATGTTTAGCTGCTTCAACAGAAATAGCATTATCCAGCGCTAATGGTCCATCAACAATACAATTTTTAATTTGTCCTCTTGTATTCATGACAGTTAATGATGCTGCATCTAGTGTTGCTTGCATTGCAGGATTTACTACTTCAACAGCTGCTAGTACAGCAACTTTAGGGGTTTCTATTCCTACTTTCCTTGCAATTTCAACACTGTTTTCAATAATTTTCACCTTTTGATCTAACGTAGGTGCTATGTTCATCGCAGCATCTGTTACGATTACTGCATTTTCTCTACCTGGTACGTCGAATATTGCAACATGTGATAAAACACTTTTATCTCTTAAACCATATTCTTTATTCAATACTTCCTTTAGAAGAACTGAAGATGAAAGATTACCTTTCATTACAATTGAAGCTTCACCAGAGCGAACAGCTACAACTGCATTTTTAGCAGCCTCTTTGTTTGAATGAGAATGAACAATTTTTAGTCTTTCTTCAAATTGTTCGTTTTTTAATAAATCTTCATACATTTCATAGATCGCTTGCTCGTTTCCGAAAAGTAAAAAGTTTGCTAAATCATTATCTAACGCAATTGAAACTGCTTCTTTTACTTCGAAGTCCTCAGCAACAGCTACAGCAACAGTTTGCCTAGAATGATTTTTCGCACGTAACATTATATCTGTTAAATTCATTGAAAGCCCTTCCTTTCATCCCCCTGCACTATATAAAGCAATTTGCGTGCCAACTTTCAAAAAAGGATAAAACTATTTTAAAAATAGTTGAAAAGCCTTACATTACCAACATTATAGTACCAGGTACTAGTAACACCAATAAATCTATTCTACAACAATATTTTGAAAAATGACAGTAATTGTATGCAAAAATATTCATAGCACGCAAATTATTGCGTGCTATTTTTTGCAGTGTGGTATTTTTCCAATTTATAATACAAATTCCTTACTGATATTCCAAGCTCTTTTGCTGACCTTGTTTTATTTCCATTATTTTTCATTAATATCTTTTCAATAATTTCACCTTCATAATTTATAACCATTTCATCAAGGGAGCTTATTTCTTCAGTATGAACTTCATTATGATGAACAGATTGTTCTTGCTTAACTTGTACAATCGCTGATAAATGTTCCGGTAGGATTTGTTTTTCATTAAATTTCATAAATATAACAGCTCTACCTAGCACATTTTCCAATTCCCTAACATTACCAGGCCAATTGTAACTTTTTAATTTACTTAATGCTGATAATGAGATCCCTTCAACATTTCGACCGTAGTCTTGATTAATTTTTCCTAATAATCTTTCGCCAATCGGTAAAATATCTTCAATTCGATCCTTTAGCGCAGGAATAGTAATAGGAAGTTTATTTAATCGATAATAAAGATCTTCTCGAAATTTTCCTTCTATGATTGCTTCCTCGAGATGAACATTCGTCGCAGCTATCACTCGCACATTTATAGGAATAGACTTTGTCCCGCCAACACGTCTTATTTCTTTCTCTTGTAGGACCCTTAATAGTTTGGCTTGCATCGTAGGTGATAATTCTCCAATTTCATCTAAGAAAATACTACCATTATTAGCTTCCTCAAAAAGCCCTCTTTTCCCACCACGTTTCGCGCCAGAAAAAGCACCTTCTTCATAACCAAATAATTCACTTTCCAATAAAGTTTCAGAAATCGCAGCACAATTCACTCGAACGAATTTATTATATTTGCGATCGCTTTCATTATGAATCGCGTGAGCAAATAATTCTTTACCTGTTCCAGATTCCCCACGAAGTAAAACGGTAGCAGGAGTGCTCGCAGCTAATTTAGCCTGCATGATCGCTAAATTGATCCCTTCAGATTCACCAGCTATATCCTCAAATGAATATTTTGCTTCTAATGTTCTAATAATTTGACGTGCTCTATGTAATTCATTGGTTAACTGTGAAATTTCAGAAACATCATGAATTACTCCAACACTGCCTTTTAATTTTCCGTCTACAATTACTGGAGCTACATTAACTAGTACATCACGATTTTGCTTTCCGACTTTCATGCGTACTCCACGAACTGCTTGTTTTGTTTTCAACACTTTTAAATGAACACTTTCACCTTCAGCAATATCAATCGTTGCATGTTTACCTAGTACTTGTTCACTTGATAGTCCAGTCAGCCTTGTGTATGCCGGATTAATAATAATTCCATTTCCTTTTTCATCTACAACTGAAATTGCTTCATCCGAACTTTGAATGACTGCTTCAAGCATGCTATGAACTTCTTTTAAATTTGTAACCTCTTCTGCTAAATCGATTACCTCAGTATCATCTTTAAAAACAGAAATTGCACCTTCAAGTTCACCATCTTCTCGAAAGATTGGAATTCGAGTCGTAAAAATCTTACTTCCATTAATTAAAATATGCTCTTGATTAATTTCCTTCTTTTTCGTTTGAAGAACTCGAGGTAATTTACTAGTCGGGACAACATCCAATATATACCTACCAATCGCAGCATCTTTATCAGTATGTAACATTCTTTCTGCTGAGCGATTAAATAAAAGAACTTTTCCCCATTTATCAACCACAATCATCCCATCGTGAGTGTTGTCCAATATGAGTTCTTGTTGTCTTTTTTTATTATTGATTAAATTAAAAAGTGATTCTTTTTCTTGAACAAGATCAGATATCATTTTTGCAACAGAACCTGGGATCACTAAAGTATTTTTAGATTTATACTCGATTAATTCCTGGTATATGGTTTCATCACCAGTAGTATTTATGACAACATCAATCTCTTCGTTTAAATTAGACTTCCAATCCTTTAGTATTGGAATGTGTAAGCTTTTAGCAAATTCTAATCCTTTAGCCTCTTTTATCATATCTACTACTGCAACAACATGAAATAAATCAGAATGTGATAGAAGCTTTAAAACAGCTGTGCCTCCAGTTCCCATTCCAACGATCATTACGTTTTGTTTCATCTTAGTTCACCTACTAATTTCAACAAATTATTAAACACATTAGACTATTATATATATAAAGTCATTCTTTCGTCTATTTCAAATGTTTTATAAGTCTTGACAACACTATCCTTGTATAAGATTATGAAGAAAGAGAATTACGTAAATTTATTGTTACTTTTATCGGAGGAATTAATAAACATGAAAGAATCATTTTCACGTATGTTAGCATTCGTTGTGATTGTTGTACCAATAGCTTTAGCAGTTATCGGAATAAAATTACTTCGTGATACGGTATTTCTAATCCATTCTTTTGGTATTCCAAATCTTCCATTGCAATTATTAATCGGACTTATTTCATTAGGAGTCGGTTTTTATTTAGTCGGAAGCTTTGTATTATTTAGAGATCGTAAACGAAACAAAGTTCAAGGCAGATTTTTAAAAAGATAATTTTTGCGGGAGGCCTCTTCATCACATCCGCTTACTCGGGGTCTCATTAAAACCAAAAGATAAATAACAAAACAAAAAAAGTGCTAAAGAGAGCACTTTTTTTATTTACTAAGAAGTTGACTTCTGACTTGGAAAGCTAGCTCTGGATAGTCAGTAATAATCGCTGTACAATTGACTTCAAATAATCGTTTCATAACAGCCGGTTCATTGATTGTATACGGTCTTACGGCAATGTGATGTTCCATCGTTTCTTCTATTTGTTCATCAGTAATAATGCGATAATTCGGATGAATTGCCCTTGCTTTATAATCTTCAGCAATCTTCCACGGTTCTTTACTTCTTCTATTAAAAAGAACTGCTGTTTCAATATCCGGTGCCATTAAGTGGAATTTAAGCATACTTTTATGGTTAAAGGAAGATAAAACGATTCTTTTTTCATATTCATATGAACGGATTAAATTTATTACTCGTTCCTCAAGTCCATGGTATTCGATTTTATCATTTTTTAATTCAACATTGATACTAAAGTTATTTCCTTTTGCCCATTCAAATACTTCTTTTAAGGTTGGGATCGTGCATCCCTTAAATTGACGTTTAAATCGATAACTAGCATCAAATTGCTTTAATTCAGCTAAAGTATAATCTTTAACAAAACCTTTACCGTTAGTTGTACGATTTATTGTTTCATCATGAATAACAACGATTTCACCATCTTTTGATAAGTGTACATCTAACTCTATTCCGTCTGCCCCTAAATCTTCACATGCCTTAAAAGAAACCATTGTATTTTCTGGGTAGGTTCCTGCAGCACCTCTATGACCAATAATATCAACCACTCAAATTCCCCCCTTGTTGAGAAAATATGTACTTTCTACTTTTTCTTATTGTATACTAATTTTACGAAACTAAGGAGGATTATTATGCGACCATTGCAAATTTCGCCTGAAACGGCAATTTTACTTTCTAAGAAATTAAACGTTCCTTTAGAACAAATTATGCATATGCCACAGCATATATTAATGAAAAAGTTGATGGAACTAGATTTGCCTAAAAGCGAAGAAGCTGCTGAGGATAATGAATCTAAATAGTAATTTAGCTTTAAATTTGTAAGCTGAAGTAGTTTTTCTACTTCTTTTTTTTGCACCTTTTTTATTAATTCTAATCCTAAATTACATTTTTATGTAAAATTGTACAAATAATTAACAATTATGAGCTAATTTTAATTTAAACTTCCTTTCATATTAATTAGTTTTCAAGTAAAATGTAATGTATTGTGTATATTTTATAACGAAAAGTATTTATGGAGGTATTTTTAAATGTTACCTGATTGGTTAATTGGTTTGATCATGGGGATGGTAGAAGGTTTGACAGAATTTTTACCAGTTTCTTCTACTGGTCATATGATTTTAGTTGCTGATTTATTAAATTTCACAGGTGAGAAGGCTTCATTTTTTGAAGTAATTGTTCAACTTGGTTCAATTCTAGCGGTAGTTGTTGTATTTTGGAAACGACTATGGTCAGTACTAGGAGTAAAATCAGATGGTTATAGACAAACGAACCTCAACTTAATTCATATTATTATCGGTGCTATTCCAGCCGGGATTGTAGGGCTTATATTCCATGATTTCATTAAAGATGTTTTATTCTCACCTAAAACTGTTGTAATCGGATTAGTAGCAGGCGGTATTTTATTAATTGTTGCTGAAAAAGTCTCTAAACATCCTAAATCATCTGATTTAGATCACATCTCATATAAACAAGCTTTTATTATTGGATGCTTCCAGATGCTAGCTTTATGGCCAGGATTTTCACGATCAGGCTCTACAATAGCTGGGGGATTATTATTTGGTTTAGATCGAAAAACTTCTGCAGAATTTACATTTATTTTAGCAGTACCAATGATGATTGCTGCAAGTGGATTAGATTTTGTTAAAAATATCGATATTCTAAGTGCTTCAGATTTACCATTATTCGCAACTGGATTCATCACTGCATTCGTTGTTGCATTACTCGCGATCGTTTCTTTCCTAAAATTATTAGAGAAAGTAAAACTAACAGGTTTCGCGGTTTATCGTTTTATTGTGGCGATTGTTTTCACGATTGTATTCATATTTTAATTAAAAACTACAAAGAGATAGGACAACCATATTGGTATGTCCTATCTTTTTTGTTTCTGTATACAATTTATCGGTTTATTTTACAAATGGAAAAAGGCTATTCGTACAACGTATACGAATAGCCTTTGTAATATATATGTTAGTTATTTAAATTTAAAAATTGTTGTCTATTGGCGAAAGCCCTACCTCTCTTTCGCAATTCGGCTCCAGGGCCGTTCCATTAGGCAGCTTGTTTCACAACAATCTTCACTAACAGACACTACTACTAATTTTTAAATAAGGTTGAAATAGCTGACGCGTCATGGAATACGTCCAATTTTCTCCCGAATTTCGTAGTAATAATATCGTGTTTCTAAATGTTTCAGTGGCGCAGTTAATATTATAGCATATTACAAATTATTAGGCAAACTAATTTTAATAAATTATAAATTCAACGGAATCTTACACTGTCCTTAAGTAAAAATTTGAGACCCCGCAGGCTTGCCGAGGAGGCTTAAGAATCTCGCCCCATGGAAAGCGAGCATCCTGTAATGGAAATCAACATCACTCTACTCCTTTTGCGAAAATATGATAATTAATTGAAAAGATTGTTTTCAACAACAAAAAACGTTGTCTACAATAGACAACGTTTTCTTTTTACAAATAATATAATTGCTAATGCGAAAAAGTACCGAAGATCTCATAAGAAGTTATTCGCTAAGAGTAATGTCTGTGGAATCACTATTAGAAGTTAATCGGGATTAAATTTTCTTGAATTATTAATAATAAATTAAGAAGCTTTATGTTCTAAACGTAATTTATCAGCTACCATTGCAATAAATTCTGAATTTGTTGGTTTTGCCTTTGACATTGAAATTGTATAACCAAATAATGTAGAAATACTATCGATATTGCCACGGCTCCAAGCTACTTCAATCGCATGTCGAATTGCTCTTTCAACACGGCTAGCTGTTGTATTAAACTTTTTAGCGATATCTGGATATAAAACTTTTGTAATTGAACCTAGAAGCTCAATATCGTTGTACACCATCGAAATCGCTTCACGTAAGTACATATATCCTTTAATATGTGCAGGTACCCCAATTTCATGGATGATACTTGTGATACTAGCATCCAAGTTACGTGGCTTGCTTTCGTAATTAGAAACTAAAGAAGGTGAATTACGTTTAGTTACCGCACTACCCTTTCCAACTACTTGACGGATATTGCTGATTAAATGCTCCATATCAAATGGTTTTAAGATAAAATATGATGCACCTAGGTCAACAGCTTTTTTAGTAACATCCTCTTGACCAAATGCTGTTAGCATAATAACGTTTGGAATTTTTTCAACTAAGCCAGCGCGTAAACGATCTAAAACCGCTAATCCATCTAAATGAGGCATAATAATATCTAAGACTAGTACATCTGGCTTTTTATCCTTCACTAGAGGTAAGCAGTCTTGTCCATTAAACGCAACCCCAACCACTTCCATATCTGTTTGTGCGTTAATGTAGTTTTCTAACATAATAACAAGTTCTTTATTATCATCAACTAATAATACTTTAATTTTCTCCACGCCCGTTCCTCCCTACATCCTCTATAGTGAATTTTCAATACTTATTACCGATAATTTCGACAATAAAAATTTATTTCCTGTTTTTATTATAAATTCTGAATATTTTTATTAATATAGATAGTTTTCTTCAATTTCTTCTAGCATTCGACGATTGCGTAAAAACTACTATGTATTAAGTCGAATTATACATATAATTCGG
>NZ_NTZO01000159.1 GCF_002559405.1 Bacillus sp. AFS001701
GGTAGAGATAGTGTTTTTTTGTGTAAATGAATTAATAAGTATTACTCATATAAAAATTAAACAAAACATGATAATTACAGCAAATGCATGTTTTAATAAAATTTTAAGGAGATATTTAAATGACTGAATTCTTATATTATCCAGGTTTTGAAATAGAGGATGAGGAATGGTTAAAGTTTGCTTTGCTATACATGAGGAGGGTACATACTATTGTTCCATATGAAGCTGAAGGTTACTTAAGCATTAACTACAATAATTTAAGAAATACAACTAACTTATTAGAAAGCTATCGTCCATCGTATGCAGAGGGACAGAAGTCTACCTATGATGCAATAGATATAATTCAAAGTAAAATTATTAATAGACCAAAGCGAAACCATGGGATTTTCGGTGAAATAGATATACTAGAATATTGGAGACAATCCCAAAATCAAGACACCGAAATTTTTCACACTAAGTTCTCTCCGGAATTTTCTGAATTTTGCAAAGACTATGGTTTATGTCATGAGACTAGTAATGGTATTAATCTTCCTCGGCAACTTGCTTTAATTTATATGTCGGTAATAGCTCATAATATTGGAGATAGTTGTGGGATGTCTGTAATTACAGATACTAAAGAACAAAAGCAAATTTCGAAGATAAATAACAAAGCTTGGAAATACAACCCTAAGTTTGAAGAATTAAAGGTGATGAATAAATTTATTAAACTTGAGATACCAGTAAACCTAAAAGATATTCCGTTAGAAGCTATTATAAAGCTACGGAATAAAGAAAGTTTCCAAACGAAGTTGAACTCTTTTCACGCATCACTAGGTACTTTTACAAGTGCTCCAGGTATGGAGTTAACAGAAAGTAATTGTAAGGAAATTATTGGTAATTTAAATGGTTCTATTTTAGATTTAGTTTCTGATATTACAGGTTTCGTAACGGGTACAGCTGCTACTGCTTTAGGTGTGTCATTAGTTTTTTCAAATGACGGTTCTAATCTTGAATTAGCAAAAGAATTATTGGGTTTTGGGGTAACATTAGGTGGTGCTTTCCAATTATATGAAAAGTATAATAATGTTAGAAATAAGCACTTAGCTGCAAGGTATTTAACTGATATAAGAAAATTGGGGAAAAATCATCGTTTATTAGGAGTGTAAGATAGTATAGTATGTGTTTATCCGCTGGCTCTAATTATTAGGAAAAGGTGGTAAAGATGAAAGAAGTAATTTACTCTAAGTGTTGCGGTAAATGTGAACAAATGGTAGAGATAAAAATAGATATAGATTTCGAATATCTAGAAGAGTCGCTACCATTATTAGTAGCAAAAATGTATCACTTATGCATTTGTATTAGAAAATTTGTACATTAATAGTAGAATTAAAGTTATATTTTTTAATAATTTTTGGAAGGTTGATATATTATGAGTGTATGTAAAGCTATAAAGGATTTTTCACAATTAACTTGGTTTATATTAGAAGGTAGGTTTGAAACGAATCTTAGTGTTGGTGAAGAGACAATAACTGATATTAGTTTGATTGAACTACAGAAAAGCCTAAGTACTAGTACAAGGATAGAGAAATTTACTAAAAAAAAGGAGGACGAAAAGGGTGCAGATTGGGAATGGTGGATAATAGAGCATGGTAAAGCAATTTCTCTTAGGGTACAAGCGAAAATATTAAGTCTAGATATGAAATATAAAAGCTTAAATTATATTGGAAAGAGTAAAAAAGTTCAAATTGATACACTTATTAATTCAGCTACAACAGACAAGTGTATACCTATGTATATCTTCTATAATTATGTTAATACATTTCCAACATTTAAATGTAAGTGTGGTGAGAGTATATATGATGAGTATGAAGGCGTAACTTATAGTTTTGCTACAACGATAAAAGGTTTAGTTGGAGGTGGGACTCGAAAAAGTTATGATTATCACGAAGTCCGTCCTATATCTGACTTTTTAGTTTGTCTATTCTGTTGTAATGATAAAAGCAAATCATTAATAAATGTAATTTCTGAAAAGTATGAAAAAATGACTGGGCTGAAAATTGAAGATGGGATTATAAAAGAGAAAGTACCTAAATATGTAAAAAAGATATCACCAAACATTGTAATAGAAGAAGAAGATTTAGATATTAAATTTATTCCAGAGTATGTAATTGTTACTCAAATTAATTAATTATGTTTAACCTATTTTGATATGTGAAGTACCGCTTTATAACATTCCAACATATCGTTAATTATTGCATCTTGTCTATATCATTTTAATCATGCAAAAATAGACTAATCGAACGAAATACGGAAAAGGTACGAATACTTAGTTTAAGATTATAGGGAAAACCATTGATTAGCAAGGCTTTGACTCTCTTAGAAGTTTAGATGGAAGTTACCACCAAATATTTAGATTTGACGGTTGAAGAAGTTGAGAATGTTTTAAGAGAGTTTATAGATTAAGGATATAATGAAGCTAGTTCATTAGGTGGATTAGTCTGTTTTAGTTGTATCATAAATTAATGTGAATTTTAAGCGGTTCGATTAAAAATATTAGTAATAAATTCTTGGAGAGCAGTCGATACGGCTGCTCTTTTTTGTTGTATGAGGAGTGAAAGTATCTTTACCTCTATCAATGATATTCGAAGGATTAGCTGGAAGTAAATCTACCTTTTTTAGTGTATTAGTGTAATACTAATACACTATCGATTAATTAAAATTTAATTATACGAAAATAGGTATTCTTAATGGGGGGGATGGGTATCATGAAGAAGATTAAATCAATAGAATATTTACCATTAGTGGAATAAATTTGCGCATCGTTAAATTTGCAAAGCCATAAAGCTTAAGGATGCTAATTGAGATACTCTTAGAAAGTTTAAAGGGAGTATCAAAGACATAGATAGTTTTTGTAATAAACTTTTAGTAAAGGATATGTTTACTTTGATTGTTTCAAAAATAGCTAAAGTTAAGTGGAATGCAAAAAATAAAAAAAGGTTCGAAAAACTTGACTATGAATACACGAAAATGGGTGAAGAATTTCATGTGAAAATAGAGCATCTTTCAAGGGGAAGTACAGGAATGATTAATGTTAAATGTGATTACTGTGGATATGAATACCCAATTATGTATCAAACGTATATCTATATACATAGGAAAACAATTTCTCAAAAAGATTGTTGTAACAACCAAGATTGCACCAATATGAAAATTATGGAATCAAATATAATTAAATATGGTATCAAACATCACATTAAAGTAGCTTCAGTTCAAGAGAAGGTTAAAGAAACACTTAAGGGAAAATATGGAGTGAAAAATGTATTTCAATTAGAATCAGTGAAAGAAAAATCCAAAGAAACCAACTTGAAAAGGTACGGTACAGAATTTTATGTACAAACTGAAGTGTATAAGAAACGAGTGAGGGCAATTTCTTTGGAAAAGTACGGATATGAAAGTCATATGCAACATCCTAAATACAGAGAGATGTTTAGTGGTGAGAAGTCTCCTGTATGGAAAGGTGGGGTTACATACCATAGAGTTGAGAGAGCAACGAGCGAGTACCGAAATTGGAGAAAAGCAGTTTTCTCTAGGGATAAATACAGATGTCAATGTTGCGGAGCAAAACAGGGAGAAGTTGATTTTTGTGTAGAGTTACACGCACACCATATTGTAAATTGGAAAGATTCCATAGGACTTAGATACCATATCAATAATGGAATTACATTTTGTTATGACTGTCATATGAAGTTTCATACTATATATGGGAAGAGGGGTAATAGTATCAGTCAAGTTAATGAATTTATAGCTTCGGTCGAGGTAATACGAAAAAAGGAGAATATTTAAAAAACAATTGCTTAACGGAAACCGCTGAAATTAGGCAAAGCACGTTGTTCTACACGCATCTATAAATTATTCCGATACGATAAGGATTGAAAAGTTTAATATGATAACATAATCAATTAAAAATACTATAATTTCAAGGTCGTTTACGATAAAGGTTTGAAATGGAATTAGGGGTATTTTTGGGAATAAAAAAAGGGACTGCTACATTGCAATCCCTTCTGCTTCCATTTTTTTTCTTAATCTATATACGGTTGCTTCACCAACATTACACTGAGTTGCAATGTCTTTAACGTTAGTTCCATTTTTAAGCAGTTCTCTGATTTTGTCTATTTTTGCATCGATTTTTTTATATTGTGATTTTGGTATAATTCCATCTGCTTCCATTTGTTTCTTTATTCTGTTTACTGTACTTGGATTGACATCGTACATTTTCGCTATATCATCTGTTTTTTTACCTTGTATAATAAGCGATTTAATCTGCTCTTTATCCTGTGGTGATAATTTACTATGATAATTCATAGCCGATATCCTAGGGTCATAACCTTCGACTATTACATGTTGATACGAATGCATCCATTTAATATTATTTGTGAGACTTTTACTTAATCCGAATTCCTTTATAACTTCTTCATTAGTAGCACCATTCATGAATCTAATTCGGACTGCTCGTACCACTTCGTTTGATGGTCTTGCAGTTTTCTTCTTGTTCATTTCTCTTAATTCTTTAAGCTTTTCTTCCTTTTCTTTTGGAAGTTTAATATGTTTCCAAGTCTCACCTTGTATTATACTACCTATACCACTACGTCCAATATTAAGTCTTTCGCTTATCTCTCTTTGATTAAGACCTTCAATTGCTAAATCAATAATTTCTAAAACTTGTTCTTTTGTTATTGTAGCGTTTTTATAAGCACCATTCTTGTATGCACTTGGAGGATTTTTTATTTCATCAATCCTTATCCTCATAGCCATATGGGTAAATTCATCTGTATAAATTGCAGAGTAAATAAATCCACCTGTTCCAGTTGCAGATACTTTACCTTTTTTCTTTACATCATCAGTCAGAGTATCTTGTAGTCCACTTTTATAAATGCCCAATTCTTCTTCTGCCCAAGTTATTATGTCATATTCACCGATAATATTTTCGTCTATATCAAAGACTATAAAAGGTCTTAATTTACCGACTGCTTCGAGACTCTTTCTAATCTTCTCTTCTGTTTGAATGACACCTCTAGTACCTTCGCCACCAGTAGTAGAATTGTAGCCATTACTATCTGACCATCCTGCAAAAGAGCGATAGTGCTTAATCCACTTAATTTCCTTTTCGCTCAGTTCAAATTCAGTTTCTGCAGTATCGATTACTTCCCATTTAAATGCATCCCAGCTATATTTACGAATTGCTCTATGGAAATAGTTATCAGATTTTTCTGTATCTCTCTTGTGATTACGTTTTCTTCGTTTTAGGGTCATAACAGTTTGTCCAATATAGACCTTGCCATCTTCTGTATTTGTAGCTTTATATATAATGCCATCAACCTTTCTGTTTGTTTTGCTAATATCACCTTCATCAGTTTTTTTGAAGTGTTTCTTTTTCCTTATTACTTTATCGACATCATAACCATCGACAATTACATGTGTGTACGAACGCATCATTTTGATGTCTAAAATTACTGGCTCTGAAACTTCGTATTCCTTTTCTAACATGTGATTAGGAACACCATTCATGATTTTAATTCGAATTTCTTCTACTTCATCATCAGTTAATTTATGGAAAGCAGGTCTAATAATGCCTTCTTCTACCATCTTCTTCTTTATCCTTATTACTGCCTTACGAGAAAATCCATAAACGGTTACTAATCTTTCATTTCTAACTCCTTCTATAAGAAGTTCTTTGATTTTTCGCTCATTTTTACTTTCAGTTGATTCAACATAGCATCCATGAACAGGAATATGTTTGGATACTTTCATGTCTCTTATGTAAAATATGCATGAATTAGTTACACCATATTCTTTTGTTAACTCAGTAACAGTAACACCGTTCATTAATTTTGTTCTTATATCAAATACTTGCTCATCTGTCATTCTTACTGGCTTGTCAATGAGTCCTTCATCCACTAGGTTAATTCTTATTCTATTTATTGCAGTATTGCTTACACCAAGCATTGTTGATATGTCTTTTTTCATCATAACTCCTTCTAGAAGAAGTCTCCTTATTTCCGTTTCCTTTTCCTTCGGTATTGTCTTTGCCAAATCAATCAGCCTTCCTAGTTGTTTGTTGTTTATAAAGTGATATTGTATACAATAATTGTGACATGAGCATAGGCTAATTGGAAGACTTTTCTAAGTGGTAGTTTGTGGGAGATTTACACCATTTTCTGATAATTTCAGAGGTGATTGATGGGAGTGATTTACTAGTCAATTATAAGGAATATTACCTATTCAATTTTTTGATAGCCACTATGGATATGATTAAACATAAGCTTAAGGATTGAACTAACAGAGAGGAAAATAAATGGCAATCTTAGAGTCAGAAGTAGTGGTGCTAATAGGAAATTAGAGAGAATAGAATGAATAAAAAGCATAGCTGTACAACAATTAATAAAACTATGATTTCATTAAGAGGCGTCCTTCAACAAAAATATAAAATAAAAGGGAGAGAATGACGATGGAAGTAGAAGTTGTAAAGAGTAAGAGCAAGAAAATTTTAAAAATTATTGGAATTATTTTTAGTGCAATAGTTTTAATCTTTATAGGTTCTGCAATAGGTTCAAGTGGTGCTAAAATTACTGTTCACGATAAGAAGATGGACATCACTCAGTTGGACAAAGAGGTTAGCAAGCTTAAAAGTGAAAAGAAAGCGTTATCATCAGGCTTGAAAGAAGCAAAAGATATCATTGCAAAGCGTGACAGTGCTCAAACAGAATTGAATGATACAGAAGCGAAGCTAAAAGATAAAAAAGGTGCATTAGACAAGGAGCTTGCAGAAGGTCGTAAAGAAATCGATAAACAACTTGCAGATATCAAAGGTCAATTAGCAGATGCTAAATCAAAATTAGATGATACAAACAAAAAGTTAAGTCTTGCAACAGGTCAACTTAAGGTGGCAAGTGGAAAGCCAGTTTCATTAAGTAGTGGTCATTATACTGTAGGCAAAGACTTTAAAAGTGGACGATATAAAGCAACAAATGTAGGTCGTGGTTCAAACTTTGTAGTATATGATAAAGATGGAGATGTTGTAGTAAATACAATCTTAGGTAATGGTGGAATTGGAAGTGGAGATTATGTGTTCTCATGTGATGATGGATATACAGTTGAAACAGAAGCACCTGTAAAATTAATACCTGTTAAATAATTAATAACAAAACTAACAGTCGAAAGACTTAAAATAAGGAGATAAATATGAAACGTACTGCAGAAATGGTATTAGGAATTTTAGGTTCAATATTCGCATTCGGAAGTTCATTCTTTGCACTATTCTTTGGAACTGTAGATGAAGCATTCAATGGTAAAAGTGAAATAACAAGCATGGGTGGAACTGCATTCTTCTTCTCGGTAATCGCACTTATATTCGCTATAGTAATCAACTGGAAACCAAGATTCAGTGGCATTGTATTGGTAATTAGTGGAATTGTAATCTTAGTGTCAACTGGACTATTTGGAGTACTGCCTGCAATTTTAATTGTAATCAGTGGACTAATGGGTATTTTTAGAAAAGTAAAGAAAAGCTCAGAAGTATCAATGTAAAAAAAAAAGGATGTTAGCATAGTTAGCAATTATATTTATAAATTGGAACACTTTAAAAATAAGTCTAGTTATTTATCAATGAATACACTGCTCTACATAAGTTTCTTTCAGTTGATATGAATGCAAATCTCAATAACCTTATCTAATCGATATTATGATGGAATGATTGACAGGGTATGCAACGTACAAAACAAAAGTCAAATAAAGTTAAAGAGACTTCTAATTAATTGGAAGTCTCTTTAAAATATAAATTTAAGCCTAATTAAATTTAGCTGTTTGTAGTGGATACAAACACAACCCTTATCCACACACGTATTCGGTAAATGTCCGACACTTCAATTTTTATGTATGAAAAGATTGATATTAGATATGTAAGTAAACAATGATAGTGTTTGAGAAGAATATAAAGGTGGGTTATGTAACACTCTTGAAGTTTGGAATGATACAGGATACACTTGGCAATTGGTACAATCAAAATGCACACGATGATACAAGTTGTAACTAGCGTTCCAAAAGGTATACCTTTTGATACGAAATTAGACACCATTAAAATCAATGATAACATCGTTTCAAAAGGTGTATAAAACAATTATGAAACGTATCGAAATAATAATTTGACCTTATGATACGCTATTGATAATATTAGGGTGTCAAATATATAAGGTAGGTAATAAAGGATGAAGACATTCGCATACATTCGAGTATCAAGTAAGGAACAAAACGAGGCAAGACAAGTAGAAACAATGATGAACCTAGGAATAAACGAGCGTGACATGTTCATTGACAAGATGAGCGGTAAATCATTTGATAGACCTTCTTACAAATTGTTAAAGCAAATGGTTCGTGAAGGTGATGTCGTTGTATTCGATAGCATCACACGAATGGGAAGAAACATGAATGATACAATGAACGAGTATAATTGGTTCGTTGAAAATGGAGTACAATTACAATTTGTAAAAGAGCCAATGATAAACACGACAAATGAACAAGATGATTTAATGAAAGAAGCTATCCGCAAAATCGTATTAGTTCTATTAACTGCATTTGCAGAAAAGGAAAGAGATGAAATCAAGATAAGGCAAGCGGAAGGAATTGCAGTGGCTAAAGCACAGGGTAAACACTTAGGAAGACCAAAAACATCAATTACAAATGAATTTGAAAATGCATATAAGCAATGGAAAGAAGGAAACTTAACAGGTGTTCAAGCAATGGAACAGGCTAAATTAAAAAAAGCAACATGGTATAGAAAGGTTAAAGAATATGAGTCATCACGCAAATACAGGTGATGTCTTTTGTTATGTATATGGGGGGATAATTTCCACATTTGAGCGGTACTTTTATACGAAATTGAATATAGTAGCTTAAATCACACACCATGAAAATTTTTTAATGTCTCGAATTGATTATACTCAGTAATCCATTCACACAAGGAAAGTCTAAAGAATAGCAAAATAACGATACTCTAAATTTAGTAGATGAATTGTGTTAAAATATTGATATAGATAGATTTGAGAATCACTAATTTAAATTGAAAGGCATTCTCAAGTGTACATCTACATTTTTTATTTGGAAAATAACAATTGGCGGTATTTTTATGACACAAAAATTTACATTAAAACAAGTTAAACAATATGTATTGGAACATTCAGATTGTATTTTAATTTCAAATGAATACATAGGAATTTATGAAAAGTTAGATTTCATTTGTGGGTGCGGAAAGCCATTTCAAAAAAGTTTTTTTGCTTTCAAATATAACAAACAATACCAATGTAAAAGTTGTGGATTCGCAAGAACGAGAGATTCAATGTCTTTAAATATTGAAGAAATAAAACGATACGTTGAAAAACATACAAATTGTAAATTAGTTTCTACTGAATATAAAAGCAATCGAGAAAAATTAGATTTTATTTGTGAATGCGGTAATCCTTTTCAGAAAAGTTTTGAAAAATTTAAAGGAAGAAATGAAATATTGTGCAAAACTTGCGGCAGACTTAAACAAATGGAAGCCAGAAAATTAACTTTTGAAACAGTATTTAAATTTGTTGATGAAAACTCGAATTGTGTATTGATATCTAAAGAATATAAAAATGCTCATACTAAATTAGAGTTTTTATGTAGTTGTGGTAAGAAATTCAAAAAAACTTTTGATAAATTTATGAGTAGAAACCAAAGACAATGTAAGAAATGTGGCTATCATAACATTTCAATTATCAAGACTTTAAATTTTGAGGATGTAAAAAAATTTGTTGAAGAACATTCGGATTGTATTTTGAAATCTACTGAATATATAGATTATTATTCTGAATTAGAGTTTGAATGCAAATGCGGAAAAATGTTTAAAACAAGTTACGATAACTTCAAGCACACTGATAGAAGAAGGTGTATTACTTGTACTAAAATTCGTTCAAAAGGCGAATTTAAAATACAATCTTATCTTTTGAAAAATAATATCAAATTTGAAGAAGAATATCGATTTCCTGATTGTAAATATAAAAATACTTTACCTTTTGATTTCTACTTACCTGATTTAAATATTTGCATTGAGTTTGACGGTAAACAACATTTTGAAGAAGTATTTGTTAACCAAGATTTAAAGGCACAAAAGAAAAGAGATAAAGTCAAAACAAAATATTGCAAGGATAATAAAATTGAATTAATCCGAATTCCTTATTACGAATATAAAAATATAAATGAAATATTAGATGGTTATTTATTCAATTTGTTCACATTATGTAATGAGAATGATTGAAGGCGAGCAAAAATGCTCGTCTTTTTATTTAAAAAACGGTACTCATTATCAAGGTGAAATAAATAATAACTAAGTAAAACCAAGCAGCTGTTAAATTCGGAGCGGAAACTCTTGTAAAAACTATTCAAAATGCAATTTTGAAGGCGTAAATATCAGAACGCTAAATAAAGTGACGACAGATTTTATTTTAAATAATTAAATTGATAAAAGTTTGGAGGATGTAAAACGACAATCATGGAATCACAAGGAAAGAAAAGAAGGGTTACTTAGTGAGGTTATAACACAGCAATTTGATTATTAATCTATATATAAATATTCTCTACATCCTTGCTATGAACCATGGCTTATGGGAACAGATGCATACTTAGAAGTTTTTCGAATATTCCATTTCAATTGTGGTATAATTTTCCTGTTGCTGAAGTTTTTAAGGAAATAGGTGGGAACTAGTTTAGTATTTTGGACAATATTTAATAGCTGAATAGTTTGTAGGATTGATATAAGGGGGATAATGGTGGGGACAAGGAACAATAGTATCTTCGTAAGAGTTTTAATATTCTTATTTATAGTTTTCTTAATATTTTTAGTTTTAACAAGTTTTTATAGAAACGCAATACCTTTTGATTTTAATGCTGGTTTAATTACTGTATTGCTTATTATTACATTACTGATTCTATCAGAAGCTTTTGATAATTTGAGTATTGGTAAGTTATTCTCGCTCAGTAGGGAAGTTAAACAAAAAGAAGAAGAAGTTGAAAAGTCTAAAGAAGAGAATAAAGAATTAAGAGAAAAGATTATTAGTCTTGCTTCTGTGGTTACACAAAATCAGAGTAACCACAATTATTTTGGTTTCCCAATAGAATACTCAAAAGGTATTAGTGTTGTTAAGGCAGAGAAAGATGCTGAAAATGCTAAAATAAAGTCTAATGCTTTAGGGAGTGAATTTAAATCTACTCCAAATCTTCATAAATTGCCGTTACGCGTATTACTCAATGAAGGATTAAATATGTTCATTGAAAGGCAAAAAATTCCAACGTTAGAAGTAATTAAGGAAGCTGAATTTTCCTCTAACTTTAAGGGGATAGACCCTATAGATGACCAAAGAATTTTATTTGATGCTTATTATAAAACAGATAGTAAAGAATATTTTATAGAAATTTTTATAAGTACTTCGTATCATCCATTGATTCGATATCAAATTTACTCTAAGATTGCTAAGATACTCTTCTATCAACAAGTTAAAAAAACATCGGCTGAAATGATATTAGTGTTTATAAATGTACCTGAGTCCCTAAATAATGGTAAGGTATCCCGAAATGCAAATGTTGGAGATATATTCAAGCAATTTCAACCTGCCATCTATAATGGGTTATTACGTATAGAGTCTATTGATTTATCTGAGGATGATATAAAAAATATACAAAAAAAATATGAAGTTGAGAAAGAATAAGTCTTTTTATACACACGAGATTTGGGACTGATTTTTGTATTATTTATTTGACTAAAATGTAAAGATGGCACTAAGTTACATAGACTATTCAACTTGTCTTTGCAGATGGTTTAAGAGTTTCTCTCTTACATTTTCCAATTCTTATTAAATCTTAGAATAATATCGTGATGGATTATATAATACCTAATATTATGGTGGAATTGGATAATCAATAGAAGTACCTACAAGCACACATCAGAATATAATAGAAGTGATTGATACAAACGGTAAGTATATGGAATTAAGATATTGATGGACAATCAGTAATATCTATTGTTACAATAATACCATATATTAGGTGATTCAAAATCAACATGTTAATTTAAGCAATGTATATCAAGGCATTGCCAAGGGTATGCTATACCTTATATGAATAAAATGAGGTGAAAAGATGCATAAATTAGCATGTCCACGCTGTAAAACAAACAAAAGTAGATTTTATTTAATCGAACAAAACCCAAAAGCAGTTAAATTAAATGCTCAAAGCGGAGATGTTGAAATAGAAGAATATGTTTCAAGTGGGCTAGATCCATTTTATGTTCCATATAAAGGTCCAGAATATTTAGTTCAATGTGGAACTTGTGGTTTAATTGATCAAAGTGTAATGTTTGAAAAAACAGCAGATTCATTGAAATAATAAAATAAAAAACTAAGTGCGAATGTATAAATAGAATAAAAATAAGATGACCTCTAAACAGAGATCATCTTATTTTTGTTGGATAGTTTTTTTAAATGTTTCCAGTGCTAGTATTTTTAGAACCAATCTTTCTTCTTGAACCACATCACTAATCCAATTACGATGAATAGCATGATTATCCAACAGTAATAATAACCATATTTTAATTGAAGCTCAGGGATGTGAACAAAATTCATTCCATATACACCGACAATGAATGTTAGTGGCATGAACACAATCGAGACAGATGTTAACATTTTCATCGTTTTATTCATTTTGTGTGAGTTTGTTGAAATATAACTTTCTCTGATGTCATTTGCCATTTCCCTGTTATCTGCAATGTCATCTAATAATTTTAATAAATGATCGTAGACGATTCGCAATTTCTTTGTCGTTTCTTTGTCAATTTCAACGTGGGTTGAATTTAATATACGATAAATTAAATCCTTTGTTGGTTTAACTGTTTTTCTTACTTTTGATAGCTTGCTTAATTGTGTTTTAATGCCATCGATCATGCTTAAGTCGGAATTAGTTCCTAATTCATCAATCTCTTCGATGTCATCTTCAATTTTTTGTATGATTGGAAAAAATTTATCTACAATTTCATCACAAATGTGATACAGGATTCGTTCTGGTTTTACTCCTTTTGTACTTTTTAATCCTTTAAGTTTGTTCCACACAATTTGTATCGCATTTGACTCCTCAAAGCAAAATGAAACGATGTACTTGTGGGACAAAAAGAGATCGATTTCAGCTTGTTCCATGTTCTCCTGCAATGATTGCAGAATGATAAAACGATAGCCATCGTAATAATCCATTTTCGGTCTTTCTTTATAGCTTACACAATGCTTAATTGCTATTTCATCGAATTGGAATTGAGTTCGCAATAGGTCAATTTCTTCTTTTTCAGGTTTTCCAAAATCGATCCAAACCCAATCAATTTGTTCGGAATTTAATTCTTCAATTGATACATCAAACGCATGGGTTCCGTCCTTGTATACAGCCATCGTTTTAATCATTTCGGCACCCCTTTTTCTCGTTAATTTTCTCCAAAATCAGTTTAACACAATATGATCCATTAGTTTTTAAAAAAATTATGAGAAAGTATTAACGATTTGTATAAGATTATCTAGTTTAAAATTGTAAGATTAGAAAAGAAATAGCACAAATAGCATTGAATAAGGAATTTAAATTAAGAAAAAAATAAATTTAAGAAAACTTTGACTTTTTAGTAGTCGATGGATATAATAAATAACAATTAAAGCACACAAATGAATTCAATGACGAGAAAAGTAATTTTCGTTACTGTTCTACAGAGAGCCGGGGAAGCTGAAATCCGGTGAATAGTACTTAAATGAAGATCCTCTCCGAGAAGTCAAACTGAAAACATAAGTAGGTTTGAACGGGTGTCTACCGTTAAAAGGAACGCGTATGATTGTACGTGACTGAGTGCTATTGAAGAGCGGAATGTTTTCAATAGAATTAGGGTGGTATCGCGGTTAAACCCGTCCCTTATTATAGGGACGGGTTTTTGTGTGCTTTAAAAAATTAAGAGAGGCGATATCATATGAAAAAAGAAAACATGAAAGAATCTGTTCAAAATCGTGAAAAAAGGATTAGTGAACATTGGTCTAAAGAAAATACTTTTATTAAATCAGTTGAACAAAGAGAACATAACCAATCTTTTGTTTTTTACGAAGGTCCCCCAACTGCAAATGGACTACCACACGTTGGTCACGCATTAGGTCGTACAATAAAAGATGTGGTAGCTAGATATAAAACAATGGCTGGTTTCCAAGTTGTTCGGAAAGCTGGATGGGATACTCATGGTTTACCAGTTGAACTCGGTGTTGAAAAGATGTTAGGCATTTCAGGTAAAGCGGAAATTGAACGTTATGGTGTAAAAGCTTTTCTTGAGAAATGTAAAGAAAGTGTGTTTACTTACGAGAAACAATGGCGTGATTTTACTGAGCAGTTAGGTTATTGGGTGGATATGGATGATCCATATGTAACATTGGATAATTCTTATATCGAAAGTGTATGGAATATCCTCGGGACAATTCATGAAAAAGGTTTGCTAGTAAAAGGTCACCGTGTTTCACCTTATTGCCCTAGCTGTCAAACATCACTAAGCTCACATGAAGTAGCGCAAGGATATAAAGACGTTAAGGATTTATCTGCAACCGTTAAGTTTAAATTGAAAGATGAAGAAAATGTCTATTTCCTTGGATGGACGACAACTCCGTGGACACTTCCTGCTAATGTAGCGTTAGCTGTAAATCCAACTATGGAATATGTTCGTGCTAAAAAAGGTGAGGAGGTATATATTCTTGCTAAGGCATTATTAGATAAAGTACTAAAAGCTGATTACGTCATTTTATCTGAATTTTTCGGGGCAGATCTAATCGGTATTAGTTATTTACCACCATTTAATTTCGTAAAAGTTGAAGTTGGACATAAAGTTGTGAAAGCAGATTTTGTAACTGAAGGTAGTGGTACTGGAATTGTTCATATCGCACCTGCATACGGTGAAGATGACTATAAGGTTGTGCAAGAAAATGGGTTATCTTTTGTAAATGTAGTGAATGAAAAGGGCCAATATACTGATGAAGTACCTAATTTTCAAGGTCGTTTTGTTAAAGAGTGTGATGTAGATATAGTGAGGTATTTAGCCGAAAACGAATTATTATTTAGTAAAGAAAAATATGACCACAGCTATCCGCATTGTTGGCGTTGTGATTCACCTTTACTCTATTATGCGAATGAAAGTTGGTTTATTAAAACGACAGCATTAAAGGATGAGTTTATTATAAATAATGAAGAAGTAACATGGCATCCTGATCATATAAAATACGGTCGATTCGGTAATTTTTTAGAACAAATGGTAGATTGGAATATTAGTCGAAAAAGATATTGGGGCACCCCATTAAATGTTTGGGAATGTGATTCATGTAATCATCAATTAGCACCAAAAAGTATAAATGAATTATGTAACCATTCGGTTGAAGAAATTGACGATTCAATTGAATTGCACAAACCTTTTGTTGATGAAGTGACTCTTAACTGTCCAAATTGTAAAGGGAATATGAAAAGAACACCTGAAGTAATTGATGTTTGGTTCGATAGCGGTTCGATGCCATTTGCCCAATATCATTATCCTTTTGAAAATAAAGAGAAATTTGCAAAACAATTCCCAGCAGATGTTGTCATTGAAGGAATTGATCAAACGAGAGGCTGGTTCTATAGTTTACTTGCAGTATCTACTTTATTTACCGGGAAAGTACCGTATAAACGTGTATTATCTCTAGGCCATGTATTAGATGAAAATGGACAAAAAATGTCTAAGAGTAAAGGTAATGCATTAGATCCGGTAGAATTAATTCAAAAATATGGTGCTGATTCATTACGATGGGCTTTATTAGTAGACAGTGCGCCTTGGAACCCGAAGCGTTTTTCTGAAAGAGTCGTTCAAGAGGCAAAATCGAAACTAATCGATACATTCGAAAATGTATATAGTTTTTACAGTTTATATGCAAATTTAGATGGATTTAATGCAAAAAAACAATATGAGTATCAATCAGGCACATTGGATAAATGGATCATTTCTCGTTTGCATAGCACAGTCAAAAATGTAACTAAGAATTTGGAGGAATATCAATTTACAAATGCTGCAAGGGACATTTCTAAATTAGTAGATGAAGTTAGCAATTGGTATGTAAGAAGATCAAGAGAACGATTCTGGTCAAATGGAATGAATAAAGAGAAGGCAGCGGCTTACTATACACTGTTTGAAGTATTAACAAAAGTAAGTCAATTATTAGCACCATTTACGCCATTCTTAGCGGAAGATGTTTATTTTAATTTAACAAAACAAAGCGTCCATTTATCTGATTTCCCAGTTTGCGATGAAACATTAATCGATGTTCAGCTTGAAAAGGAAATGGATGCAGTTCTAAAAGTTGTGGAACTTGGAAGAAGCATCCGAAATACAAATTCATTAAAGATTAAACAGCCACTAGCTAGTTTAACTTTAGTTAGTAACAATGAGGAGATCAATTGGGATTCGTATAAAGAAATTGTTTTAGATGAGTTAAACGTAAAAAAATTCCAACAAGTAAACAATGAAAATGAGTTTTCAATCTTAAAAATGAAATTAGATTTTAAAAAATCAGGAGCAAAATTTGGAAAGCTTTCAAATTTAGTTAATAAATCACTTCAAACATTAACAAATGAAGAAGCAAAAAGAGTGGTTGAGAGCGGGTACGTTAATGTATTAATTGAAACAGGAGAAACTGTTAAAGTCGACGCACAAGATATTTTAGTTGAAAAAAGCGCAAAAGAAGGTTTTGCATCAGCGACGAATAGCGAATATACAGTGACCCTCGACACATTACTAACAGAAGATCTTATCCAAGAAGGAACTGTAAGAGAATTAATCAGGTCTATTCAAGAATACCGAAAAGAATTGGATCTACCAATTAATATGCGCGTAGACATTGGAATTACAGCTAATCCAGAGTTTATTGAAATCATTGAAAAGTTTAAAGGTATGCTTGAGGAAAACTTATTAATGAGAAAACTAGTTGTGAAGAATCAAGTGAATGGAAAAGAAATTAAAGTTGGTGATTATCAGTCTGAAATTGAATTAGTTGCTTCTAATTAATTGAATAGTAAAAGTGAAATGACAGACTAATAACAAAATTTTAGTCTGTCATTTTTTTCTTAAATGACGTGGGCAAGGTCTCCTATTTTTAAATTCAATAGTTTAAAGGTTTATTAAAATAGCTGTTGAATTAATTAGTGTAGAATGATTTAAGGAGATTAGATGATTTCTAAAAAGAGCATTTATGTATATTTGATATACGCAGTTTCTTTTGCCATATCGTATTTTTTAGTTAGAGTATTCATATTTCATGGCGAAATTAACTCAGCATTTGCCGGTTCTATTGGCGGTGGATTTATTGGATTTTTAATATCAATTATTTTTGCAAAACCAATTGAAAAAAGTTAATTTTAAAAACGGTTATTCAACTACTCTATGCTAAGTTGAACTATTAATAAAGGATGATCAACATTCGATCATCCACTAGTGTACATTAAGTTAATCCGATTAAAAGATAAATGGCCGTTCCCCAAATAAACAAGGCGGAGAATTTGTTGAATATGTTCATTAAACCTCCTGTACTGTCTACCTTCTTCATGATTGAGCCCGCGACCGTTAATCCAAAAAACCAAATCCAAGATACTGTAATACATGCGATCGTAAAGAAAACTTGTTCCTTTCCGACATATTTTAATGCACTTGTTCCAATTACACCTACTGTATCTAAGATTGCATGGGGGTTTAATAAGGAAACTGATAAAGCAAAAATAATTTGCTGTCGGCTAGGTAATGCACTTTTCGATTCATTTGCTGCAGGTTTTGATCTCCAAATAACATACCCCATGTATACTAAAAACATAATGCCAGCAATCATCAAGCTAATTCTTAGCCATTCAAATTGTAGAACGATCGTGGATAGTCCAAAAACAGCTAAAAGAATTAAAAAAGTATCGCATACTGCAGCAGTAAAAGTCGCAGGTAGCGCTCGAATTAGTTTTGACTGAGTTGCACCTTGTGAAAATACAAATACATTCTGTACCCCTAAAGGTAAAATAAGTCCGAATGCTAAGACTAGACCATGAATAATAGCTTCCATCAAATCAACTCCCTTTCAATTACAATCGTACTATGATAAAACTAAAAGAAAACAACCAATTGGATGGTTTTATATCCACCCAATTTAGGGGGAGTTAGATGAAATGGAAACCAAATCGTGATTCTCATTTGACTGTTCAAGAGCAAATTGTAGATTGGATTAAATCTCGTATTGAACGAGGTGATTGGTCTGTTGGCACAAAGATTCCAACGCAGCGTCAACTAGCAACGCAATTTAATGTGAATCGTAGTACCATACAAATTGCACTTGATGAATTAAGGGCAGATGGTTTGATCGAATCAAAAATGGGATCAGGGGGATATGTGGCTAACAATTCTTGGAACGTACTTTTGAGCAAATATCAACCAAATTGGCAGAGACATATTGAATCAAGTATTCATAAACCAAATTACCATACGATTCAACTCATAAATGAATATGAGCAAATGAGTCATATCATACGTCTTGGAACAGGTGAATTATCACCTGAATTATTACCAACTAAACAAATAGAAGATTCGTTAAGAAAGATTTCACTTGATTCCAAAGCAATTGGCTATTCATCTCCGCAAGGAAGTGAAAAGCTCCGAGGAATTTTAAGTAATTATTTAAAAAAACGTGGTATTGAATCAGCACCAGAGAACATTTTAATTGTTTCGGGTGCACTTCAAGCACTTCAATTAATTGCAGTTGGATTATTGGAAGAGGGATCCATTTTATTTCAAGAACAATTTTCGTATTTAAATTCAGTTCATCCCTTTCAATCTAATGGTATGCGAATGATTTCAGTTTCAAGGGAACATCGATTAAAAGATTTACGGGCACATAAAGGGAAGAGGCAATCTTTATTTTACTGTGTTCCAACACTAAACAATCCAACAGGCTATAATTGGTCGTTGGAAGAAAAGCAAAATCTATTTAATACATGCAAAGAGCTACAAATTCCGATTATTGAAGATGATGTGTATCACGAATTACTTTTTGAATCATCTTCACCTGCTATAAAATCGTTTGATACTTCCGGACAAGTTCTGTATATAGGGAGTGTATCCAAAACACTAAGTCCAGGATTAAGAATTGGTTGGGTTGTTGCACCAACACCTGTAATTGAACGATTAGCTGATATTAAAATGCAAACAGATTATGGTTCAAGTGCCTTTTCGCAAGAAATTGTATCACACTGGATCGCAAACGGTCTATACGAAAAACATCTAGTTAACCTTCGTGAACAATTGCAAAGAAGAGCGAAATACGTAGAAGAATTTTTAGAAAAGGACTTTAAAAAAATAGCTTCATGGAAAAAGTCTGAAGGTGGTTTCTACATATGGCTCAGGTTTCATAATCCAATTGTAAATAAAACTTTATTTTTAAAATTACTTAAAGAAAATATATTGATTAATCCAGGTTATATTTACGAACCAAGAGATTTACACCATATTCGTCTTTCTTATGCCTACGCGTCATTTGAAGATTTAAAAAAGGGATTAAATATTTTACTACAAATAAGCCAACTGTGATTTCATTTAGAACTTTATTTGGACCTTTTAATGAAGGATTTTGAACAGTAAAAAAAGAGCACCGAGATCTCGATGCTCTTTGATTTGTTATATATTGATTAATTTCATTACTACAACTTAGTAATTTAAAATTTAATTTCTATATGGAAAAGTACATAATTTGCTAGAAACTTTACTGAATACTTGCCTGAATCTTTAAGCTTTCAAACCCTCGAAATGCAACATTTTTACGGCGAGTTGGCTCCTCAATTAGAACTGGATTCACTAAATGTCTAATCAGTTTTTCAATTGCAATTTGTCCTTCTAATCTAGCAAGTGGGGCACCTAAGCAGAAATGCGGGCCGGATGAAAATGATAAATGTTTTATATTTTTTCGAGTGATATCAAATGTTTCAGGATTAGTTGTGACTGTTGGATCATAATTGGCTCCACCTAATGAAACCATAAAGTAATCGCCTTTTTTAATCGAATTTCCAGCGAACTCAAAGTCTTCTCTAGCCCACCTAGATGTAAAAATAACGGGTGATTCGTATCTTAATATTTCTTCAATTGCTGAAGGAATTAACGTTAAATCATTTTTTAATAGCTCAAATTGCTCAGGATGTTTTAATAATAAATAATATCCATTCGTGATTAAATTAACAGTTGTTTCATGACCCGCTATTAATAAAAGAAGACAACTTGCGATCATTTCATCTTCACTTAATTTATCACCAGATTCTTCCGCTACGATTAAATTACTAATTAAATCCTCTTTAGGTTCAATTCTTCTTTTAGATATAAGTTTTTTGAAATAATTAGAAGCATCAAGAATATCCTTTGATACTAATTCTAAATCCTCCATAGTCGTATTAAAATCAATAAATTTAATAAATGCATCTGACCAATTACGAAATAAATCTCGATCTTCTTTAGGAACACCTAATAAATCAGTAATGACAAAAACAGGTAATAAATAAGAAAAATCACGTATTAGTTCGTGGGAAAATTTTCCCTTCATATTTGCTATTAAATAATCTGCAATTTCATTTACCGAAGTTCGTAAATTTTCAACCATTCTTGGAGAAAAGGCTTTGTTCACGAGATTTCTCAATCTTGTATGATCAGGAGCATCTCGAAATAACATCATTTTTCGATTTATTGCAATTGCAGGCATAACACTCTCAGGTATTTGTTCAGGTGGAGTAACTTTGGTTGCTTCTTTGATAAAACGGGGGTCTTTTAGCATGATTTCTGCTTCTCTATAGCCTGTTACTAGCCATCCAGTTCTCTGAAATAGCTCGGTATAAAGCATAGGACTTATTTGTCTAGCGATACTAAAATACGAATATGGGTCTTTGTAAAATTGCTGTGGATTCATTTTTAATTGATTGTTCATGTAACTGTTCTCCCTTATGAATGAAATGAGTCTATTTATTTCTATTTCTGTGAAAATGGATTATTCCCAAATTTTGGATAACACAAAATAAGGATACTTTTGTACAGAATGATTTTCATGAGGAAATAGGTATAAATGAATAAGAAATAAATCAAATAAAAATTAAAAAAATTAAATCATGATATATGGTAAAATAAGGTACTTCAATTAAAAAAACTAATTTTTATGAAATAATTCGATGATTGAGAAAGGGGTAATATGATGGATTTTCCCGTTTTAGAAACAGAGAGATTATCTTTAGTGCAAATTACACAAAATAATGTAGAAGAGATTTTTTCCATCTTATCAAATGAAGAGGTAATTAAATACTATGGTATGGACCCCTTTACTGAAAAAGAACAAGCGGTTAAAATGATAGATTCTTTACAAACTAGATTTGAAAATCAACAAGGAATGCGCTTTGGAATCGTTGAAAAAGAATCCAAAAAATTAATCGGAACAATTGGATTAAATAATTTAGTTTTACACGCTAGAAGAACTGAAATTGGATATGATTTATTACCTGAATATTGGAGAAAAGGATTTATGTCAGAAGCAATTAAGGCAATTACATCATATTGCTTTGATAAACTAGGATTATATCGAATTGGAGCTAATATTTTTCCAGACAATACAGCGTCATCTACTTTAGTTGAGAAGCTAGGGTTTCAAAAAGAAGGATTACTTAGAGGGTATTTAGTTCAAGGGAATCAGTCTCATGATTTAAACGTATTTTCACTCATTAAACCTGATTGGCAAAAAAAAAACGAACAATAGAAAACTGAAATAATCATAATATAAAAAATTCCAAGTAAGGAAAAGGGGAAATGGAATGATTAAAGCTGTAATATTTGATTTTGATGGTTTAATTGTCGATACTGAATCTGTATGGTTCGAAGCATATAAGGAAGTACTACAACGGCATGAAGTGGAGTTAACTCTTCAAAAGTTTTCAGAAGTTGTAGGAACAAGTGATGAAATTTTATTCGATTTTATTAATTCAAATTTAAAAGAACCAATTGAAAAAGAACTGATTGAACAAATGGCGAAAGAGCTAGTTGATGAGAAACTACTCAAGCCAGTATTAAGAGAAAGTGTAGAAGACTATTTAATCTCAGCAAAAAATGCAGGATTACAAATAGCTTTGGCTTCTAGCTCCTCAAGAGAGTGGGTAGAAAGCTTCTTAAAAAAATTAACTATTTATGAATACTTTTCAGTAATTAAGACGAAAGATGATGTTAAGAAAGTGAAACCAGATCCAGAGCTATATTTAAAAGCAATTGAGGAAATTGGAGTTCAAGCATCAGAAGCTATCGCATTTGAAGATTCGTTGAATGGTTTAATCGCTGCAACAAAAGCAGGATTAAACTGTGTAATTGTTCCGAATCAAGTTACCTCACATTTAGAGTTTGAGAATCATAGTTTAAGATTATCATCGATGGCAGAAAAATCTTTAGAAGATGTAATTAAGCATATAACAAACAAATAAATAGAGTAAAAAAAGAAAACCATTCCCCAAAAAATGGAATGGTTTTTTAGTTAAATAGAATTTACTTCTTTTACTTCACTTGCTTCATCTTTCTTTATTAAAATTTCCTTTTTCAGACCCCAACAAATTAAAAATGTTAAAATGGCAAGTACGAAAGATACCCAATATAAATCCTGGAATGCATGAGTAAAGACTGTTTTTACTTTTTCAAGTAGGTTTTGATCAAGATTAGATGGAATCATACCATTTTGTACATTTTTTAATTGTAGCAATTGATCCACGGTCAGACTTCCAGCTAGTGATTTCATCCCTGATGTAATTTTAGAGGCTAATAGAGAACCAAATAAACTAAAGCCTATCGTCATACCAATTGATTGAAATAACATGACGGCAGATTGAGCAATCCCTACATTTTCCTTTTCAACTGATTCTTGAACAATTAATGCATTGTTAAACAGAGCACCGAATCCAAGTCCAAGAATAATGAAATAAATAACGAAAGTAATAATTGAAGTGTGAGCTGTAATACCTGTAAGTAAATAGAAACCGATCATTGGTATAATAAATGAAACACCGTATATATTTCGATAAGAGAATTTATTCATTACTCGACCAGCAACTACACTTGCAACCATCGCACCAACCATAATTGGTAAATTTAAATAACCAGATTCAGTAGGTGTTAAACCGAGTACATTTTGCGAGAAGAATGGGAAAGATGAAAGTGACCCCATGATCGCAAGAACAAATACAAATACAAGAGCTGAAATGACAACAAAGTTTCTATTTTTAAATAAGTGCAATGGGATAATGGGTTCTTTTGCTTTTGACTCAACAAAAATAAACAATCCAAGTAAAATAGTTCCTAAAATTAGTAAACCAATCATTTTAGGATCACTCCATGCATATCCTTCTGTTTGATGGAGTACAGGAGTAAGCAGATAACTGATTAACGTGGTAACTAGTAAAATCCCACCAAACCAGTCGATATTGATTTTTTTGTCTACTTTCGATTCGTTTAATCCTAAAGATAATAAAATAGCAGCTAAAACTCCTACTGGAATATTTACTAAGAAGATCCAGTGCCATGAAATATGCTGTACAAAATATCCTCCAATGAGCGGACCAAGTAGTTGAGGTATAAACATGACAGCTCCGAAAATACCTTGTAGCTTGGCACGCTGTTCAACTGGGAAACTGTCTCCAAAAATGACCATCGCAAGTGGCATTAACCCACCCGCACCAATCCCTTGAATCCCACGACCAATTAAAAGGACTTCCATAGAATGAGCTGTACCACTAATAATTGAGCCAGCCATAAATAATCCCATACTAAATAAATATATTTTTTTTCGACCATATAAATCCGCAAGTTTGCCGAGTATTGCCATAAAGGAGGTCATCGAAAGCATGTAAACTCCACCAACCCAGCCGTAAAGCGCTAAACCTCCTAAATCCCTAATAATTGTTGGCATAGCTGTTGAAACGACTGTCTCATCAAGCTCTGAGAAGATGACACCAATCATTAGTCCTATTAATATAAGAGTCTTGTTATTTTCTTTCATCCTTTTCCTCCTTATGACCTTCCAATATTATTCAATTGATTCATTGAATACTTAAAAAAGAAGTACTTGTAATAGTTTAAAACTAATGGGAATGAAGCTTTTTTAGAAAAGTTCAAGCATAGTGATTTTAAATTTGAATAACGTGTCAACGTTTTAAATTTTTTTGATTCTTTATACCTGAATTTAGAGATGAAATTCAAATTTCAAGTAAAAACGTCAATTCTATCATTTTCTTCTACTTTAATTATTCTTTACTTTGTTTAAAATTCCTTTAGGTAGTAACTCTCATCTTTGTGGTTGTTTGAAATATATAAATAATTATGAAGTCTCTGAGCTTATTCAACATATTGGCAGATTAGTGG
>NZ_NTZO01000160.1 GCF_002559405.1 Bacillus sp. AFS001701
AAAAGAGGGAGAAAACAAAACGAATACGAAAAACAATCAAAATCAATCAATTAGCAAGGTATATAAAAATGTAAAAATTATTCGAATCGGAATTATTTATTTCTTGGTAGGAGTGGGTTACCTAATCCCAGTACTTTTCCAATCATCATTTATGATCGATTCAGGCTTCAGTGAAAAAATTGCAGGAAATGTATTTGCGTTATCTGGGTTATCTATCATTGTAGGAAGTCCAGTTTTTGGAATGATTTCTGATCGTATAGGAAGAAAAAATTCCTTACTAATTGCATCGATCTTTTGCATGATTGCAGGAATTCTACCTGTCTTAAATCATCATCTTATTGCTTTTGTAGCAGCTTCCATCTTATTTCCGTTTTCACTCGGAGGATTTTTGGTACTTATCCAATCTATGGCAGCCGAACGAGTAAGTCCATCTCTAGTCCCAGCCGTCTTAGGCTTTGTGTCAGTATTCTATTCGATTGGCCAATTAATAGGTCCATCCTTAGCAGGAGCGGTTATTGAAAAATTTGGTGGAATTCAAAGTGCGTACATCCTTGCTTCATGCATTTTTCTTGGTACCTTAATCATCACTGGTTTTGTAAAAGAGAACGAAAAGGAAGAAGTATTGGCAGTTCAGACAAATCATTACTAGAGGGGCTATTGATAGGAGAAGGAATAGCAATAGAATTTTCAATCTCCTTTAACTATTTAAGTATCCGCTACGATTGGATAGATTGCTCTTTTTAAACTGATTATTATTAGGAAAAATTGGATTAATACGTTGATGTTAGATTGACAATACTAATAATAATATGTTTTAATAAAAAAAGACCAGTTGTTCTTTTTTTAAAAAAGGAGGTAAGTAGCATTAATAAAGGTGAACGAACTAAAAAATACATCATTGATAAATCATCTACATTATTCAATAAACATGGATATAAATCGACCTCTATCTCTGATATAATGACAGCCACTGGTTTAAAAAAGGGTGGTATTTATAATCATTTTGAAAATAAAGATACTTTGGCCGAAGCTTCGTTTACTCATTCTTTAAATACCCTTAAAGAATATTATAAAGAAGCAGTTGCATCAAAAGATTCTGCTTATGATCAATTTAAAGCATTTATTAGCGTTTTTAATACTTTGTCTCAAGATGAAATTGTCATAGGTGGATGCCCGTTGATGAATGCAGCAATAGAAGCTGATGATTCAACTATTGAATTCGAGGATACAATAAAAGAAGGATTTACTGACTTAATCAAACTTATTAAAACGATTATCATTCATGGAAAGAATCGAAATGAAATCGGAAGTGACATAGATCCAGAAAAGATGGCCGTTTTCATACTGTCTTCATTAGAAGGTGCATTAGCCCTTAGTCGTTTATACAAAGATAAAAATTATTTAGATATGGTAAATATGCAATTAATAGAAATTCTTTTCTAATTGCGATTTCCATATTTTTTTGAAATAAAAACAGACCGTTTGGTTCTTTTTTGAAATATTTTTAGAGAGGTGAGTTGCATAGTAATTTGTGACTTTGCTATGATCCATTCTTTATTTTCATTTTAGGTTTATGTATTTAAATAATATTTAATACTGAAAGGGGAATTTTAATGAAGAATACCATTAAATTAAATTCACAGAAGGAAATTTCTGTTCCTCCTGTTGCAAAATTAATCGGCTTTTATCCAATCGAGATTAATAGAGGAGAGACTGTATTTCAACTTGAGACAAAGGAAGACCATTTCAATCCGATGGGAACAGTTCATGGTGGTATACTTTGTGACCTGGCGGATGCAGCAATGGGAGTTGCGTATGCTACCTTATTAAATGAAAGTGAATCCTTTACGACTGTTGAATTAAAAATAAATTATTTAAAACCTATATGGCAGACAACTTTAAAAGCCCATGCGGTTGTAGTCAAAAAAGGAAGCAACATCGGTTTTATTGATTGCTCAATATATGATGAAAAAGAGTCATTGATTGCGAAAGCAAGTTCAACATGCATGACGCTTAAAGGTGAAAGTGCAAAAAATAGGTAGCATGGCAAAATCTCTAGAATTGTTATAGGAGGTTCTTTATGAATCGCAGGGTTGTAATAACTGGTTATGGTGTAGTATCACCATTAGGTAATGATGTAGACACATTATGGAAAAATATAAAGGCTTCAAAATCTGGCATTAAAAAGGTTGAGTTCGAGGGCTATGAAGATATAAGTACAAAAATTGGTGGCCATATCGAGAAACTTTTTCCAGAAGAATTTTTTGATAAAAAAGAGTTAGGTAAATACGATAAATTTGTTCAATATGCGTATATTGCAGTCAAACAAGCATTAGATCAAGCAGGACTAGACCTCGAAAAAACAGATCCAAATCGATTGGGAGTATTTATTGGCTCAGGAATTGGTGGATTAGACACTGTACTAGAAAATCATAAAATGCTTTTAGAAAAAGGAGCAAGAAAAGTATCTCCTTTCATGGCACCAATGATGATCAGCAATATGGCTGTAGGAATCGTTTCAATCAAAACAGGTTTCAAAGGAACAAGTTTTTCACCTGTATCTGCCTGTGCAACTAGCAATCATGCAATAGGAGAAGCCTTTCTTAACATTCGGCACGGATATTCTGATGCCATATTGGCAGGAGGATCTGAAGCTTCCATCAGTCCTTTAGCTTATGCTGGTTTCTCTAGGATGAAAGCAATGTCAACTAATAATGATTCACCCGAGACTGCCAGCAGACCATTTGACAAACGAAGAGATGGTTTTGTTATGTCGGAAGGAGCAGGTATTTTGTTGCTTGAGGAATTTGAGCATGCTAAAAAAAGAGGGGCAACTATTTTAGGTGAAATCATTGGTTATGGATCAACAACTGATGCCTATCATATTACTTCCCCTGACTTTCATGGAGCAGAACGAGCAATGAATCTCGCATTGAATATGGCTCAGATCCAACCAATAGATGTCGATTACATCAATGCTCATGGCACGAGCACACCTGAAGGTGACAAATCTGAAACGAAAGCAATTAAAAGTGTATTTGGAGACCATGCATATAAACTGAAAGTAAGTTCAACTAAATCTATGACAGGGCACTTATTTGGAGCTGCTGGAGGAATTGAAGCAATCATCACCCTTAAAAGTATTTTGGAAAATACAATTCCACCTACAATTAACTATGAATATCCAGATGAAGAATGTAATCTAGATTATGTTCCAAATCATCCAGTTCATGCAGAAGTAAACTATGCGATTTCAAATGGATTCGGATTCGGTGGACATAATGCAGTTTTAGTATTTAAGAAATTCAATGATAGTTTTTAAATATAGCTCTTTCAATTATATAAAATACAATAAGGAGGGCTATCATGAGCTCGAATACCATATTGAAAACTGCAAACTATGTACGTTTAAATAATATCCGAAAATTTGAGTCTTTGTCAGAAGAGTATTATGATATACAGCCGATTCAATTTAATAACACAATCAGATGGAATATAGGTCATTTCATTGCTATTACGGATCGCATGCTTTTCAAACGAATTACTGGATCATCAAGGCTACCTGATGGATTCATTGAACTTTTTAAAGGCGGAACAAAACCTTCAGACTGGACTTTATCTCCACCTTCAAAAGTTGAATTGGTTCAACTACTAAAAATACAATTAGACGATATAAATTCACTCTTTATGGATAAATTAAATGAGAATTTGAAAGATCCATTTTTGATTCGTGATACTTCGTTTGTAACAATTGGGGATATTTTAGCGTTTGTAACAATACATGAAGTACAACATTCAACGACTTCAACCTATATATTAAGGGAGATTCAACGTTTAAATACAAACACAGAGATTAACAAATAAAATATAAATTATGAGGATGATATAAAATGAAAAATTTAGAACAAAATTTAAATACATTCACTGCAGAAACAGTAGAAACTTCTTATTTAGAAGCGGATGGCATTCGGTTCGCTTATCGGACTTTCGGTAAACCATCGGATGTTCCGCTCGTTTTTTGCCAACGTTTCAGAGGCACGATAGACGATTGGGATCCTGCTCTCATCAATGCACTGGCAAGAGAACGGACGATCATCCTGTTCGATAACGCAGGCATAGGATTGTCATCGGGAGAGACACCGGAGTCGTTCTTTGGAACGGCGAAATACGCATATACTTTCATTCGAGCGTTAGGACTTAAACAAGTCGACTTGTTGGGATTTTCAATGGGCGGTTACATTGCTCAAATCGTGGCGTTAGAGCATCCGGATTTAGTCCGTCGCTTGATTTTGGCAGGTACGGGGGGAGGAACCGGAGAAGGCACGGAAGCAGGAAAACCTGAAGTATTTCAAGTTGCGTTCAAGCCAGTTAACGATGCCGAGGATTTCTTGTACTTGTTCTTTGAGCAAAGTGAGACGAGCAAAGCGGCAGGCTTAGCGTATTTAGAGCGTCTTGCCAGAAGAAAAGAATCAAGAGCGCCGCTTGTAAAACCGGAATCGGTGCAAGCCCAAATCAAAGGTGCCGGGGCATGGAGAACGATTTCAACCTTCGACCGATTGGGAGAAATCAAGCAGCCCGTGCTCGTGGCCAACGGAAATCGCGATATCATGATTCCTACCGTTAATTCTTATATCATCTCTCAACGAATTCCGAATGCTCAACTGATTATTTATCCGGATTCCGGTCATGGATTTCTATTCCAATATCCAGAAATGTTTGCAGAACATGTAAATATTTTTCTTAATAAAAATCTTAAATAACAAATTGAATTAATATTTTAACATCGGATAAATATGAAAAAGATGACTCAACAATGGACTTACCCCTGTCAAGTAGACACTAATAAAAAATGTATTTTAAGCAGCCTTAGCCCTGTATTC
>NZ_NTZO01000161.1 GCF_002559405.1 Bacillus sp. AFS001701
GAAAAACCTATAATGAAAAAAAATATAAATTTTAAAAATCCATTATCAAAATATTTAAATGGTAGTCGAGAATTACTTTTCAATCATGTAATTACACAAACAAAAAGCACTGCACTTTCAAGATTCAAACAATTAAAACCGGGACAAAATTTTCATGATCTTGAAGAATCATTCAAAACTACTTATACAGATACATCACGTACTCAAAATACAATATACAAAAGACTCAAGTTCGAAGAGGTTTCTAAAACTGTCGTAAATGTTAGAAAATCAATGTGGATACATCCAGAAATAGACCGAGCTATAAGTATCAGAGAAGCAGCTAGACTACAATCTTTTCCAGATAGTTATATTTTTAAAGGGAATAAAGACTCTCAATATCAACAAGTTGGTAATGCTGTTCCACCCCTACTAGCAAGGTCTGTGGCGGAATCATTACTAAATGATTTAGGTAGAAAACCTAAGGAATCACTTAAAGACTTATTATTAATAAAAGAAGAAGCTCATTAGATGTAATAATCCCCTTATAGTAGACAGCTAACAGAAAGTTACTTTATTGTCTACCATAAGGGGATTATTAACATGGTTCCATTTAAGATTAAATGATTTCATGTCGTATAACATATAAAAGGGATGACTTAACAATCATCCCTCCACTTTATTTTGGAAAACATTCCACTCTAGCTTTTTCAAGTAGCTGCAAGATTTTTGCCGCTTGTTTATCCGATGGTACTTTACCTTCGTCAATTCCCATAGCTAGGTTTAAAAAACTCACATCCTGAACATTCCAAATTTTTTCTTGGACACCCCAATTGTAAACTTCCTTCCAAAAAGATGAACCATATTCATAAACTTGAAGTAAAGCATTCATTTCATTAGCTTTTTTTTGCTCTTTAATAGCACTATATTCTTGTGTGATTACGTATTTTTTATTAAGCAACTGAGTAATAAATTCTTCTTCATATTCAAAGTCTATATCTTTCGCCATCGTCCAAGATATCTCACGTTTCGCCCATTCCGTAACATTTTCGACTGTACGATCCTCTCGAGTCAAATGTTGATACATTAGATATGACACTTTTTGAATTTGTTTCATCCATCCAAATGGTAAATCTTGCTCTTTCCAAATTTGCTGGAAATCAATTGTTGATTCAGGGAAGTCTTTTTCAACTTTGTGAAAAATTACTGATAGAGTGTACGCAACAATATTTGCTTTATAGCTATCATACCAATCTTGATTTCGTACAATATTATCTGCTTTTTTGAACAGTATACCTAATGCAATTACTTTACGATAGAATTCATCGTTTACAAAGTCAGAATTCTTATCCCACTGTTTAATCATCCATTCGCTAAACTTGTTAAAACTCATTTGAGCTCCAGCACTTGCGATATGTGGTTTTTGAAGATATATGTTATAGTATTTTGCTAGGTCAACCTTTTTGAACATTTGATTTTTAGGATATCGCGATTCAAAATTCTTTTTAAAGGAATCTGTTGATTTATATGTTTCTTGTCTGTATTGTCCATTTGCACGTTCATAATACCAGAATTTCCCAAATTGTGCTCCACCTACCGCTGGCGCATGGATCCTTCTAGAAAGCTCTTCAACTTTTCTATGGAATGGATGGTTGGATGCAAGATCAGCGTCACTTACTTTATTCTGGCTGTTTGCATACCTTGAAATATTTGGTATCAACTCTTCTGCAGATTTTTGGGAAACAACAGAGACTTTCATCGGAACGAAAATCCTTTTTATCTGATTACGAGAATTCAGTTTTATATCATTTTCCCATGCATTTGCAAGAGAAGCTGTTGTTTGTCCACCATTTACAATCTGTAATGATTTAAAACCTGTAATAACTTTCCCATCTAGTCCTTGCGAGATATCAATTGTTTCTGCGGTTGCAGCAATACCATTGTTATATGCAAAGAACATTTCAGGATTGTTTAAAATTGTATTCCTAATTCCTTTATTAACTTTCCCTTTGGTTTGTAAGAACGAACGTACATTTCCTTCGAGCAATCTTGACTGATACTTATTATACATTCTAGCCAAAAGCTCTCCCGGAATATTACACAGATAGGCTTGGTATTCATCTGTTTTAGACGCAGGAAGTACTGGAATGCCCTCCGCTTGAAAATCCTCCCAAAGATCAATAATTAATGGTTCTTTACCATTTGCAGATTCATCAATTAATTTCATTCGGGAAATATCATAAATTGAGTAATTTACTCGGACGCTATTTTCATGTGTACTATCAATGATATTAATTGCATTTGATTTCAAGTAATCTGTTAATATGATTATTTCTAGAACATTAATCTCAATTTTCTTATTCAGGATATCGAAAGCTAAACCATAACCTTCTGAGCTCTCTTCTGCTTCTGAAATAATTTTTTCTACATCAAAATAAAAATATTTGGCGCGATTAAATAATGAATCGGCATCTGTCTTGGTTAATGTCTTATCTTCATAGTATGCCAAAGAAGGTATTATGAAGAGTGTCAATTTACTATCTAACTCGCTGTATACATATCCATCAATCTGAATTGACCGGTTGCGACTGCCTCTACCCTTAAAATGAAGATAGTGGAAATCCTCTATGATTTCAGACTGTTCAAGCTTCTCACAGTATATTTGAAAAAACGACTCACGATCCGACATATTATCAGATTCAGCTTGTACCTTCAGTTCATTTACTAATTCCTCTCTATATGCATCCATTAGTTATACCTCAACTTTAAATTGCTTTATTTCGGGCAAAAAAAGATCATACTCAATATTTGTTATAGCATTTCCAAATTCACCATTTGTTATTTGAGGAAAGCTTCTATTGACTTCATAGAATACAATCTCATGGAACTCCACGTTTATTTCCTTGTACTTTTCATCTGGAACAAAATTTAAATTAGCTAATTTTCTATCGAACTCTGCCTGCGAACTCTGCGTTTGAATTAAACCACTAATTTTTTGATATAAGTCGAACAGATTAGTAGAATTTGAATTTGCTAAACTGCTTTTTTCATAAGATAAGACTGTCAAATAACCAATTCTATTAGAAACAAGTTGCGACTTACTGTTTAAATGAATTGTATCCTTGTTTAATGATTTCGTCTTTACCTCAAACCATGTATTATTTATATTAAAATCCTTATCAGCCCCTAATGGACCGCACCAAGAATTCAAACTATCGATTATCCCATATTTTTTAACCAAGAATTCACTTATAAAATATAGCTCGCCTGCTAACCCCACTACTTTGCTAAAATCGAGACTTGACGTTATTCCTTGTTCAAACAGCGTTTTCCATTCAACAAAACGCTGCATAAACATCCTTTCCGCAACTACCGAACTACTCGCGTCACGGACAGTATCAACCAAATCAAAAACAAGTTTATTAAAAACTCCAAGGTACCGCTGTTCAGCAATTGAGACTGTCAACGCCCACAATCCGTCATGTCTTTTGTTATAATCATAGATTAGATACTTGCTACTATTATTGAACTTAGGCTTTTTCGACAGTTTAACAAACATACTTGTCCTACCTTTATTGTCCAATCCTAGATATATGCCGAAGTTCTCAGTTTTGGGAATTCGCTTATATTTATTTTCTTCGACATTCATGTTCAAACTCCTCGCTATTCTAATGAATCATCATCATCTTCGTCATATTCCTCGTCCCAATCGTACTGAGAGCTACCTTCTATAAGTTCCATTTGATAGACCTTGTTCACCACATATTCATAGGTTACGGATTGTACCCCTTCAATGTCAGGGATACCTATACTTATTCCCGTATTTAATAATTCTAACGAATCACCATATCCATCAACCTCAAAATCTACTCCATCTAATTTCAACTTTACAGGGTAAATAACGATTAGTGGGTTGCGTGGAATTCCTGTATTAAAGTACATATTTTGAGTCGGAGCTTTTTGACCACCTTTCCTGTTTTTTTGGCCTTTCAGAAGATTTTCTACACTATTTTTAATTGTTTTCATTTGCTCTTTCTCTAGTCCTGCCAAAGCGTAATCTGTGGAACCTAACCTTTTCTTAGATTTAGATATTCTGACATAATGGCCAGTACCGAAGAAATCAAACGATCGTGAAATTGGATAAATAGTAATTTCTCCAAAAACTATAGGTTTTTCATCTTTTTTAACTTCAGTAGTTGCAACGACAACGTCCCATTTTTCAAATATTTTTGATGCACTCTTCTTAATCTCTCCAACAAGAATACTATCTTTTGTTGAAAATTCATTCATGTATGGATATTCTACAAATGACAAAAGATCAATTATTGCTTCTTTCGGTACATCTTTAAATGTTGGTTTCTGACGACCAAGTTTAGAAACATTTTCTACAAAATATTTTTTGTTATTTACTAACCAACGCTCAATAACATTGTTATTAGCCTCTATTTCGTCTATCTTCGAAGGAAGAATCGCTGTCTCAATCATTCGACCGTTCAATTGTCGTTCTAGTTTTATTTGTTCGGAATGCTTCATCTTATTTCTTGCAGTTACAATTAATGGAGTATCTTCAGCAGAACGCACACGTAGCCCAAATTCTATTGGACGTTTATTTTCTCTAGACATTCGTTTAATTTCATTTCGTAATTCTTCAGTTGCTTCAGCGATATGTTCATACCATCCAGCTGACTCACATGATGTCCAAAGTCTACACAAATCAGAATATCCGTCACGATAGCCAAACCATCTTCCCATTTGCATTAGCGTGTCATACATTTTTGTATTTCGATAGAAATAACTTATTGTTAACCCTTCAAGTGTAAGTCCACGAGCAAGGCTCAGTCCTCCAATAGCAATTAAGCGTAATCCATCTTCATAATCTTCAAAATTCATTCTTTGAGATGCTGACCCACTATTAACTGTATGAACTTGAATTGGACTAATAGACTTATAAAGTACTTGTTTTACATCATCCCAATCTTCTTTAATTTTTATTTTATTAAAGGTCTCATTACCGTAAATAGCAAAATTCTCTTTACCATACTCCTTATCAAAAAGGTCGTGTAATTCTTTGATAAAAGGCTCTTCAGTTTTCGAAAGCGCATAATTTTTTATCTGTTCTTTTGCGAAATTGAAGTAATTTTTCACCTGCTCTTGAACAACTTTTTGAACGCTAATAAATCTTGATACGTGAATTAGCATAGATCTATGTTTCTTTTCTTGGCCACGTAAATCACGAACAGCATTAGCGAGTAAGAACAATAATATAGATTTCTTTAGTGAGTCAGGAAGTGTTGAAATTATTGTTCCATTTTTGTGTTTCAGTTCCAAGATATTTTCCATATCATCGTTGTGGCGAATCATGTAATGGTACTGACCATCCTCACTATACATTTCCATTGGACCAACATAATTTGAAGGTTGCTCTAGTAAGTAAATAAAATCTCTGGGAAATAAATCGTCGTTTGCTTCACCTTCTAACTGTGGATCAATAAAAATATTTGCAAAAGGCGTAGCTGTAAAGCCAACATAACTATATTTATTAAACAATTTCAACAAATTCCGAATTCCATTATTAATCGCTGTTGGATCTTGATCGGGATTCCTAGTATTAACTGATGCGTTGTCTGCCTCATCATCAATTAACAACAAAGGAGAATCGATCATACCTGTTGACTGGTCTGTATTTTTTCTCTTAAGCCAATTATGAAGCTTTTCTAATATTGACTTATTCTTTTTAATTACGAAAATTACTGGATCAGCTACGGATGACAGACTCATATTTAGACCTTTTTGGTCAAAATCTTTCTCAGTGGAAGTGAATGATGCCACACTGATTTTATTGTTGTATTTTCCAGCGCCGATTCTCTTATTCAGTTTTTTGAATTCGATCAAATTACGACTGTCCATTCCAACAAAACCTTCATCGATACGTCCCTGTGTTTGTTTTCGCAACTTCTCGATAGTACCAGTCAACAATATGATTACTTTGTAACCACTATCAGCTGCCTTATTTATTAATGCTGTATAATTCGAAGTTTTCCCAGACTGAACAGAGCCAATAATTAGCCCCTTACGTTGAAATCCTGTTTCTGACAACGGATCACCAAGAACATCCATAATATCTTCCGAAGCTTCATCAATTTTGTTAATTACAATTTGTGGCAAGTTCACATCATTTACAAGATATCGACTATATCTATCCCAATATTCAGTTCCTCGATCGGCTTTGGAATTGTAATACCATTTCTTATAATTGTCCTCTTTAAGAAGTGTCCCAGTATCCATAGTAATAGCGTATCTCTCCTCTAGATTCACTATGGCTTTATCAATATCAATTTGATTTATTTGTATTCCCCCAAACTTCATTTGAGCCATTGGAATAATTGCCAGTACAGTTTGCTTAATTTGTTTTTCTGTAATATCTTCTAGTTTATCTTTTGGCAACATAATACTTGCAAGATCTTCTATTGTTGCAACGATTTCATTACGCATTGTATTCAAACTCCTTTTCCAACATCCGAATTACTTCCGGGTACTTCTGGAACATGTCAGTTGATGACAAATTTTTCAAATGCTTAATTTGCTCATCCTTATTTCTAGCTAGTCCGTCAATTGTATTTTTGGCTAATTCATAAGCTTGTTCGACATCAAGTAACTTATCCTCAAACTGTTCGTCTTGGGCTAGGTCGTAATAGACAGCTGAATACGGAAAACTATCTTCAATACTCTTAACAAATCCGTCTAAAAGTTTGAATTGCTCATCATTTAATGATTCTTGCAATACTTTAAAAATCGGTATGTCACGATTCACCATGTATTGCATTTTTTCACGATTTTCAATCTTGTTCCAGATGTGTTGGTAACTATCTTGGACAACTTTTCTTCCTCGATATCTATAAACTCGCTCACTTTTACCAACCACACGAAGAACGATTTGTTTAAGTTGTTCTTTAATCATACTAGGGATTTGAGCAGATGATTTTTTTACATCTATTGTCCAATGCGTGTCGATATTGTTTGGAAGATCAATTCGAACTTTCGCAAGCCGGTTAAGTTCCCCGTCACTTAATAAGCGGAACCATTTCCCCCAAACAATTAGTCTATTATTCCTATAAATATAAAGCCCTTGTTTTAAATTCAACTCTTTATATTCGTTTAGTAATTGTCTCTCTTTTGTTGATAATTTACTAACGAAAGGAGTAATAAATGGAGTAATTTTTATTGGTATTTGATCTATGAATAAAGTTTCTTCTTCAAGTTGCTGTGTAGCTCGATTAGACAATATATATGGATCAATTGGTTCAACTTTTCTATAATTGAAAAAAAGTTCAAAATATTGCTTTGATAATTTATTCTCTAAGAATCTATGAAAAACAAGAGCCATGTGTTTATCTGCAAAATTTAACTTTTCATTGAACTCTCTATCAAATTCATTAGGAGATTCCGAAATTCTATCTATTTTTTCCCATACAATCACTGTTCCTGAACTATAGTTTTCTAAGTCAGATGAAAATCTAAGATTGGCTATTTGTTCTTCTGTATATCTTATCAGAGACCAATTTTTTGTTTTGTGAATATGGTCTAAATCCCAACATGCAGCTGAGAGTTTTCCTCGTTGTTTTGAGATTACAGTCAGTTTCCTACATTGCGACATAGAAGCCATTTTCAATCCTAAACCAAATCGGCCTAAATCAGTTTCACCTCGTTCATCCAAGGAACTGCTACTTCCATATCTCATTGCTTTTTCAAGTTCAATATTTCCCATTCCGATTCCATTATCAACTACTGCGACATAGGGAACATCAGAATTAGAAAATTTCACGTCTACACGTTTTGCAAAATTACTGATTGAATTGTCAATAATATCTGCAAGTGCCGTTTCAAAAGAGTATCCTATTGAACGTGTCGACTCCACTAAATTTGGTGCATAAGGAGTTAAAATTAAATCTTCCATTACATTACCATCCCGTTTATATATATGATTTTAATCATATTAATTAAAGCATATTTTCTAAATTGAAAAATAAGTCTTAACTTTTTCTCTAGTATACTATGAACAAGTAAAATATTATACTAGTGTTTAGTTTCCAATACATGACTATTCAGAGTTATAATAAAATGAACAATGTTACTAAATAAACTCGTAATAGTTAGTTATTAAACCTACAACCTTTTATGTAAGTTGGTCTTGAAATCTCAATTAACAGCGATGGGTCAAATTGCTATTAGTCCATTGTTTACCTTCGAATATAATATCTTTCATCTTCCCCTCATCAAAAGTTACCATTTCACAGGTTTTTCATTTCCCCAATCAGAAAAAGGCATATTTTCCGTAACTCATGCGAAAAACCTTTTTAGCTTTTGTAGTTTCTTCATTCCCACTACCTAATGCACTTCCAATTATAGATATAGCAACAATAGCACCTAAGACTGTCATTATTTTACGTCTCTTAAACCAATTGTTTTGCTATCTCTCTTCAACATGTTTTACAGGCTACTAATCCTTCCATATTATTACTCCGATTTTAGTTAGGTTTATATCGTGTTTCTTGAATTTCTATAGTAAATCAACATTATACAGATTTTATTTAAACATGTAAGATAGCATTTCACCACTAACGATTTGTTTAAATCTTCACTGACATAATCGTAATTATAATCTCATCAAAAAAACCATTTTCTCACTTGAATGTTAATCAAAAAAAGAATCTAGTATTTTTCATTTTAAAAAAAGAGGTGTAAAATATCCTATTTGGATGCTGTTCTAGGATTGTCTCTTTTTAATAAGAGATGTGACAAGAGGTTTCATTTAAAGTGGATTATTTTGATAATGCGATAGAGTTACATACTAAGCCTCATTAAATATGGATTAATCTAATGTTTAGATTCAAAGGGTCATACGTAGATTAGGCAATTCTTCAAATTCTGAGGGGTTATCATACATGGAATTAACGATATCCCTAACAAATCATAGGGTAACTTGGGGTAGGAAATTGTTTTTCCAAGTCCTATTTTATACAAAAACCTTATATATTTACTTAGAAATAAGTATCATTCCGTTTCCAAGAAGAATCAGCAAAATATGTTTGGCAACATTATTTATCTGATTCGTTAAAAAATAAAATCTTTTTATTAAACAATGACGTAAGATTTCACTAGCTAACTATATTGGATTCACAAATTCGCTCTTATTAAGGTTGAAAAAATTTTCGTGGTTATTACAAATACCAGATTCTTCTATACCAAATACATGGAAAGATATTTTACCTTTCAACTTTTGCGACAGAAACATCCCTACTTGTTCTTAATTATCATAAAACAAAATAGATGTGTGTATATTTACTCTCTTAGGATAACCGGATCAACAACTTCCTTAATTAATTTTCGTAAATATAAAGCTAAGGAAGATAGGGAGAGTTTCTTGTCTAGCTGTTGTAAAAAGATTTGTTGATTTATCCTATGGTAAACAAGTGAAAATAATATAATTTTTTTATTATTAAAACACCGACTAAATAATGGAATTGCTAGAATATAAAACTTTAAACCGATTCCTTGAATATAGTATCAACTAAAACAATTAATTACTTATCATCCACAAATTCCCTAAAGTAATACATAGGCAGGATCGATAACCATCAGCAACTTTGAAAAATATAAAGTTGTACCCAACTCATTTAACACTTTATCTTCCTGTGTTCCAATTCAACATCTATTGTTAAAATTTGTCCCTAGTTGCTAGAAAAATTTTAGAAAAAAGTGATAATTGGGTATAAATAATATGAAGTTTACGAACATAGATTCGCGTGGTAATATTATGGAGTAATTGATATTCTATATACCTAGAATTTTTATCTATAAATATAGAAGGAGCGCTTACATGGCTATCTCGTATGTTAAGTTATGGAAACTTGCAATTGAAAAAGAACTAAATAAGACACAGTTAAGAGATTGTTGTGGTATAACGTCTGCTACTTTAGCAAGATTAAGTAAAAATCAAGGCGTTTCACTCGATGCTCTAGAACGAATTTGTAAAGCGCTAGATTGTAAAATTGGAGATATTGTTGAATTTACGGAAGAAAAGGTGGCAGTAAATGAATAAAAAATACACAGTAATTGATCTTTTTTCTGGAGCAGGTGGACTGAGTCAAGGGTTTGTTCAAGCAGGATATGATCTGCTTGCAGGTGTTGATTTTGATGATGCTGCACTTAGAACTTATGCTCATAATATTAAGGGTGCAAAAGCTTTAAAAGAAGATTTATTTAATGAAGAAAAGTCTATTAAAGATATCGAAAGTGAACTTGGGAATAAGGAAATTGATGTCATTATCGCTGGTCCACCTTGTCAAGGGTTTAGTTTAACTGGAGCACGTGATATAAACGACTCGAGAAATAAATTATACGTGGCAGTTGTTCATGCGGTAAAACATTTTCAACCAAAGGCTTTTTTGATTGAGAACGTACCAGGAATGGCAACTTTATACAAAGGTCTGGTAAAACAACAAATCATCAATACATTTGAAGATTTAGGCTATGCTGTGAGCGTCACGGATAAGCCATTACTTGCTGCTGATTATGGTGTGCCACAAATTAGGAAAAGGATGTTTTTTGTCGGTTTTAAAAAAGATTTAGGTTATGATTATTTTAAATTCCCTAAACCAATATTAGATGCTAATCATCATATTGGTACCGCAGCGGCGATTTCTGATTTACCTCCGTTAGTAGATACTCTTGGCGAAAATGTTATGGAATATACATGCGAACCGCAAACCGAATATCAAAAATTAATGCGTAAGAATTCAAAGCTAATATACAATCACGTTGGTACAAAACACACTGACGAAGTGAAATGGGTAATCAGCCAAGTACCTGAAGGTGGCAATCATAAAGATTTATTACCAGGAGTTGGAGAGTCACGTAAATTTAACGAGGCTTGGACAAGATATCATAGTCAAAAACCTTCAAAAACAATTGATACAGGGCATAGAAATCATTTTCATTATAAATGGAACCGCGTGCCAACCGTTCGTGAAAATGCACGCTTACAGTCATTCCCAGATGATTTCGAGTTTTTAGGAACGAAAACACAACAAAATCGGCAAGTGGGCAATGCAGTACCACCATTGCTTGCTCAAGCGATTGGCGAAAAGATGAAAGAACATTTAGCTATTAAAAATAAAATGTTTCAAGTGTAGGGGGAATTTGGTGACTAAACTAAACAGTATTGAGCTATTTGCGGGTGCAGGTGGCTTACTAGATGGATTTGAACAAACTGGCAACTATAATTTGTTAGGAGCAGTTGAATGGTTAAAACCACAGGTCCGAACACTTATTCATAGATTAGAGTCGAAATATAATGATGTAAATGCTGCTAGAAAAGTATTGAACTTTGATATTCAAAGAACTAAAGAATTAATTCACGGGTGGGAGAACGACGAAGAATTCGGTTCAAGTAATGGGTTAGATAATTTAGTCAATTCGCGTTCAGTTGATATTATTTCTGGTGGACCACCTTGCCAAGCATATTCTCTAGCAGGACGTATTAGAGATACAAATTGTATGAAAGATGATTACCGAAATTTTCTATTTGAAGCATATATTCGTGTAGTTGAATACTATCGTCCAAAGTTAGTTGTATTTGAAAATGTTGAAGGTATTTTATCTGCTATTCCAACAGGAGAGAAAATCACTGACTTAATTCGCAAGGCGTTTGATGATGCAGGTTATGAAATTGTAGACAATTTAAGAAAGTATGCGTTAATCGATTTAACTGAATTTGGCGTTCCGCAAAAGAGAAAACGGGTCATCATAATAGGTATCCGTAGAGATTCTGAAAATATTGATTATCAAGAAATATTACATGATTTTTACCAGAAAATGCTACCTACTAAAAAAGTAGCAAAAGTAAGAACTGTACGTGATGCCATTGGTGATTTACCACCGATTTATGCATTGGCAGAACCGATTAAGAGACAAGCCTATGAAAATAATTCAAGTATCAATGGACATGTTTCACGATTTCATAGTAAACGCGATCAAGAAATTTTTTATATTTTGGCAAAAGACATTGAAAATGCTAAATTTAAATATGAGTCTGCAGACGCATTGATTGAACTTTACTATCAAAAAACGGGGAAAAAAACAAATGTGCATAAGTATCATGTTCTACGTTGGGACGAGCCTAGTAATACGATTCCTGCACACTTGAAAAAAGACGGCTTACGTCACATTCATCCCGACTCCTCTCAAAAGCGTTCGATTACAGTTAGAGAAGCTGCAAGATTACAATCTTTTGATGACGATTTTGAATTTAATGAATCACAAGTCGCAAATTTTGAAATGATTGGGAATGCTGTCCCCCCTTTATTTGCAAAGAAACTTGGTGAACTAATTCCAACACTTGCAAAAAATTTGGAACAACTTGAAAAAATTGACAAAACAAAAGAAGAACTTGCTGTATATTAGCAAGTTCTTCTTTTGTTATACTGAGAAATCAGCGTAGTAAATACCTTCTTCAATTAAAGAAAGTGTAATTGTTGAACGTCCATACTTTGAAAGAGTGTTCATAGTAATTTCATCATCAACACCAACATTTAACCGACGACGTAAATAGCGCCCAAGAATACTTTTCTTAGAAATTCGTTCTCCGTCGATGAATGGTTTTTTTGCGGTATAAGATGCAAGTTGTTTAGGATATTTCTTTCCTTCATAAGTTTGTACACCTTCAAGTGATGCTTCCATGACAGTTCCATCATCCCAAATCAGCTCAATTGGATCTGAATTCCGTTTTCTTCTTCCGTCAGGTGTTGTAAATTCTGGGTCAAACGGTTTAATCAGAGAATGTTCACTTTTTAAGATTTCTTTCGGTAATCTGATGTAAGCGTCACCTTGCGCGACATGTGCACCACTTGTTATCCTTGCACGACCCCAGTTTAGCCCACTCGATGTCGGAACTTCATTGATCCCACCACTTGACGTATAAAGTGGAATATTAAAACTATATTTTTTTTTACGGTGAGAAATTGTATTACCAATATCAGTGACCGAAAAGTCGATGACTTCTTGTTTTTTGTTTAGTATAGGTGTTACCGATGAGTTTTCAAGAATAAACTGATAGTAAATATCAAGTGGATTAAATGTATCTCTTGTTGCATCTGCAAGTGATTCACGATAATCAGTTCTTAGTCCATTAGATGAAAAATTAGCTGACCCAATCAAAGCTGAAAGTGTTTTCCCATTTCTTTTCCATATATATATTTTCGAATGAATTTCTTGCTCTGCAAATTTAATGGTTAGCGAATTATTGCTTTCTTTGATTTTATATAGAGAGTTAAGTAGTCTTATGTCAATTCCTCTCGGATACATTCCTCCAATAACAGTCACTTTCATACCTGTTAATTCGGAAAGTCGCTCTACAGGTGCAGGACCAAGATAACCACTGATGATAATTAGTTCATCAGGTTCTTCTGATAATAGTTCATGCTTTGAGAAAATAACTTCTTCTAAGCCGGTGTAATATAACACGTAATTTCACTTCCATTTGTCGTTTTCTTTAGCATACCATAGTTTGAATAAATCATAGATATGAAATGTATCATAATTGTATTAAAGACAAGCTTATACAAAATACATGAATGGCGTGTAAACAATAATCGAAGAAATGAATTTCAATGAACTAAATCATTTATTTGCAATAAGGCTCCTGATGATGAGTTACCTAAATCAATGATATTTTGGAAAAAATGAATAAAAGTAAAATAATATGAAATAATGATGTTTGCCCGAAAGCAAGGTCATCCTAAGCTAAATACTGACAAACTTGAACAAAGATTTATACCTATACAAAAAAATGATAAGAGTACCATTTTAAACAATTTGCTCATCATTTATATAATGGAGTATCTGAAGTGACAATCTTACATCCAGAAAAAGCAGTGTAATTCAAATGATAAATTGAGCAAAATTCTGAAGTAATATTCTAATCGATTTTTTTTGAAGAAAACCGCTAAAAATTTAAGGGAAGTAACCTAATGTTTTTTCACAGATGGTTTACTAGATAAATTTATTTCAAATAATAACCCCGTATGGAAAGTTCCTCTCTCTGTTGCTTCTATTATTTATCTTTCCTTAAAAGTAGTGATCAACACTCAACATGAATTGAGTGTTGAAACTAGTATATAAACCATAATTCGAGCAATAATTTTTGTAAGCTTAACAGATAAATCAATAAACCAAAGTCTATTAAATTAATTGCTTATGTTTTTCTGTAGTTCCATCAATCTAGCTCTTAAACTCGAATCACTAGCATAAATATATAGCCTACGTACCCCTCTCTTCATAAGAACATTTAGCGAATTTAAAATAATTTTTTCCTTAATACTCTCACTATCTTCAAAATCATCTTTCCCTCTAAAAGCTTCAGTATCCTTATAGTTCTCAGTAGTTTCCCAACTCCTGCTTCTCCTTTAACTAGGAAAACATATGGTTCATGGTCAAGAATATGATTTTTACATACATCAATAATTTTTTACTGGAGTTCCACCTGGTCAATAGAAAGTTCTTTGAATGGTGAAAGTTTAAATATATCCTTATTTTCAATGGTATTTCTAGAATTATCTACTATGTTCCTACGTAGTAGTTCGTCCCAAATACTTTCAAATAATTCTTCATTAAAGAATCTTTTCTCATAATAATTGTGTGTTAAATTACTACTTGTTTGACTCTTATTTTGTAATTTGTACCGTTCATCTGCTAGAAAATAATTAATCAAATTGGTTTCAATATTATAGGTTGCTGATCGGTTAAATTTTTCACGAATAATTAAAGACATCATCGTTAATGATTTTCTTTCGCGATTATTTAATTGATCCCTCATATGATTCTTTACTGCGACAGTTTCTCCAATATAAACCGATGTATCATTATTTAAAAAGTAGACTATAGGATAATCTGAATAATAATCGTTTATACACTCTAATGATGCTTTCTCAAAAGACATCGTTGCTATTTCTACTCATACTCATAGTGTATCCTACCTACCTTAATATTACTGAAATATTGAACATGATCTTATTTTTTTACTGGATATTTCAAGGCATTTTTCTCCATTTTCTTAAATGCTTCCTCTTCCAAGTCAATTTTCAATTTATCGGCTAACTGAAGTAAATAGATAAATACATCTGCCATTTCTTCTTTAATATTTTGTAATGAACCATCAACCGCTTCTTCACTATTTTTCCATTGAAAATTTTCTAAAAGTTCATTTGCTTCAAGAGAAATAGAAATGGCCAAATCTTTTTCATTATGATATTCCGCCCATCCTCGCTCATCTCTAAACTCTATTATTTTTTTCATAATTTCTTTCATATAAAACCCACCTAGTTAATTCTTTTTTTGTAAATATGTTCTATTCTATCACTTGAATTAATATAAATGGAAGTTTGTGGGGTTTTACGATATCAATCAAAAAAAGGCTATTTTCCGTTACGAATAAAAACGAAAAAT
>NZ_NTZO01000162.1 GCF_002559405.1 Bacillus sp. AFS001701
CTCTTTGTACTAATTTCAGGAACAGGTAATTCAATCACATTGTCTATTTTTTTAATTGCCTTCTTCTTTTCTTCTAATGCTTTTAATTCATCTGGATTAACAATTTTATTTGCTAAATCTAAACCAGTCATCGCGTCATTTGAGTAAACAACTAATCCATCGTAAATTGGCTGAATACGGTTTTCAGTAAACTTTCTAGTTAATGCAGCACCACCAACTAATATCGGTGTGTTAATTCCTGCACTTTTTAAGTCACCAGCTGTAATAACCATTTGTTGAGCAGACTTTACTAATAAGCCTGATAAACCAATAATGTCTGGTTTGTTTTCACGAATCTTTGTAATTAAATCATCTGGTCGAATATTAATGCCTAAATTGACAACATCAAAGCCATTATTCGTCAAAATAATATCAACTAAGTTCTTTCCGATATCATGAACATCACCTTTAACAGTTGCTAAAATGACTTTCCCTTTTCTAGAGCTTTCAGTTTTCTCCATAAATTGCTCTAAAAAGGTTACAGATGCTTTCATTACTTCTGCACTTTGTAATACTTCAGCTACGATTAGCTCATTATTATTGAAAAGTCTTCCAACTTCATCCATCCCTGTCATTAGTGGACCATTAATAATATTTAACGGTGTGTCACCACGGTCGAGACAAGCTTGTAGATCTCCTATTAATCCTTGTTTTGAACCTTCAATTACACACTCAGCTAATCTTTCTTCTATCGGAAGCTGTTCTTTCGGTTTTTCTTCCTTCTTTACTGAATTTCTAAAATGCTCAACAAATTTATCTAATGTTTCTTGAGACGTATGGAATAATAAATCCTCAGCAAGCTCACGTTCTTCTGCAGGAATTGAAGCAAATCGTTCTAGTTTCTCAGTATTTACAATCGCGTAATCAAGACCAGCTTTTGTAGAATGATACAAGAAAACAGCATTTAACACTTCACGTCCAGCATTTGGTAAACCGAATGAAATATTACTTAAACCTAAGATTGTTAAACATTCCGGAAATTCATCTTTTATTAATTTAATGCCATCAATGGTCGCTTTTGCAGAACCGATATATTGCGTATCACCTGTTCCAACAGGGAAAACAAGCGGATCAAAGATGATGTCCGTCGCACGAATTTTATATTTTTCAGTTAATAGTTGATAACTTCTTTTTGCAATTTCTAATTTTCTTTCTGCCGATACAGCCATTCCATCTTCATCAATCGTACCAACTACAACTGCAGCACCATATTTATGAATAAAAGGTAAAATCTTCTCAAATCGCTCCTCCCCATCTTCAAGATTAATCGAATTAATAATCGCTTTACCTTGGATATAAGTCAGTGCTAATTCAATTACTTTTTCATCAGTTGAATCAATCATGATTGGTACTTTTACTTTATTAACTAATTGCTTTATGAAATTTTCAATATCTTCAACTTCATCACGATCAGGGTCTGCCATACAAATGTCGATGACATGAGCACCTTTTTTCACTTGAGCTCTAGCAATCTCTGAAGCTTCTTCAAATTTTCCGTCAGCTATTAAATTTTTAAATTTACGCGATCCAATAACGTTTGTTCTTTCACCGACGAAAAGTGGTCTCATACTATCGTCATATCGAAGTGATTCTAAACCACTAACTGCATGGTCTTCTCTTTTTTTGGGTTGACGAGGAGTTATTCCACTTATCGCTTCTTTCATTGCCCTAATATGTTCCGGAGTTGTTCCACAACAACCACCTATAATATTAATCCATCCTTGTTCAGCAAAATCACGTACTTTGTGCGCTAAAGATTCTGGTGACTCATGATAATGTCCGTCTTCATCTGGTAAACCAGCATTTGGATAACATGAAACAAATGTCTCAGATAGATCTGACAATGAACGAACATGGTCTCTCATAAACTCAGGTCCTGTTGCACAGTTTAAGCCAACTGAAATAGGAGAAATATGTTCAATGGCTAAATAGAAAGCATCAATTGTTTGACCTGCTAATGTTGTCCCCATTGGTTCGATCGTCCCGGAAATCATAACTGGTAATTTTTTATTTAATTCGTTAAATGCATTACTAATCCCAATACAAGCAGCTTTAACATTTCTCATATCTTGACAAGTTTCAACTAATAAAACATCTACTCCACCATTAATTAAGCCAGTTGCTTGTCGATTATATGCAGTAATTAATTCATCAAAAGTCACACCACCTGTAACACTGATTGCTTTTGTTGTTGGCCCCATCGCACCTGCTACATATACATCTTTACCCGATGCCACAACAGCTTTCTTTGCAATCCTTGCTGCAATTTCATTTAATTCAATATCTAAATGCTGTAAATTATAATCAGATAAAACAATATTTGTTGCTCCAAATGTGTTCGTTTCGATTATGTCAGACCCAGCAAATATATATTCCTCATGAATTTCTTGTATAACATCCGGTCTTGTAACAACTAAATATTCATTACAACCTTCATATTCTTCTCCACCAAAGTCTTCTGCTGTTAAATTTCTTTGCTGGATCATCGTACCCATTGCTCCATCAAGAAGTAATATTTTTTCTTTTAATGCGATATCTAAAGTTTTCATAGTTGAATCTCCTCTTTATTGCTGCTTTTAGTAAATTGAATTAAGTCCTCTGTTATTTCATACTTCAAAAATGGAGTGATAAAATAAATGCCGTTAAATTTATCCTTAACATAATCAATAAGCTCTTTTGCGATTTTTTTACCTTCATCAACTGCTCTTTCCGGTTCAACTGATGAAATTCTGTTTCTTACCTCTTCAGATAAAGTAATGCCTGGAACTTCATAATGGATAAAATCAGCATTCTTCTTACTAACTAATGGCATAATCCCAATAAAAATTGGCTGTTTAATATGACGAGTTGCCTCATATAACTTATCAATCGTTTCAAAATCATAAATAGGCTGCGTTAAAAAATAATCCGCTCCCGCCTCGACCTTTTTCTCAAGTCTTTTAATTGCCGCATCAAATTTTCGAACATTCGGGTTAAAAGCTGCAGCGACAGAAAATCTCGTTCCATTTCCTAAGCTTTTACCGGAATATAGTCTACCTTCATTCATTTCTTTAATCATTCGAATTAGTTCAAGTGATGCTACATCATATACTGAAGTTGCACCAGGAAAATCTCCTACCCTTGCTGGATCACCTGTTATAGCAAGAACTTCATTTAACCCTAAAGTTGATAGCCCCATTAAATGAGATTGAAGTCCAATCATATTACGATCTCTACAAGTTAAATGGGTCAAGACTGGTACATCCAATCTTTGAAGCAGTGATGCCATCGCCACATTCGAGATTCTAGGTGAAGCTAATGGATTATCTGCTAGCGTAATTGCATCAGCCCCTGCGCTATGTAAGGCTTTCGCTCCTTCAAAAAACTTTCTAGTTTGTAATGTTTTTGGAGGATCTAGCTCTGCAATGATCGTCGTTCTCTTTTTTGCCTTTTCTGCTAGAGTTTCATTCTTTTGTCCTTCTTGCTTAGGGATTGTAATTTTAATTGTTCTGTTTTTCACATCTTTTTTTGTAACAGGCTGTAAAGTATCAATCTTACTACGTAAAGCAGCGATATGCGCTGGTGTTGTACCACAACATCCACCGATTAATCTTACACCTTGTTCAATAAATGGTTTTGCCATATCTTCAAAATATTCTGGATTCGATTTGTATACGTATTTTCCCTCATTGTATAGTGGTAATCCTGAATTAGGAAATGCCGATAAATAACCATTCGTTGGTAGTGAAACGGTATTTAATGACTCCAACATATGAAGTGGTCCTAGATGACAATTGATTCCAACTACATCTGCACCCAAATCGATTAAATTAGGAAGAATTTTTTCGATATATTGGCCACTTTGCATGACGCCAATTTCTTGTAATGTTACTTGTGCAATAATTGGTAAATCCGTTCTTCCTCTTAATAGATTTACAGCATCATATAATTCATTTTCATCATAAAATGTTTCAAGCATGATCCCATCTACGCCTTCTTCTAGTAAAGCTGAAGCTTGCTCAAGTAGCATTATTTCTCGTTCTAAAGGTGTCGTAAAAGTAGAACCTACATATTTCATTCCACCTATACCACCGATTACTAAAGCTCTTCCTTTTGATGCGGCTCTAGCATTTCTAACAGCCATTTGATTAATTTGCTTAACCAGCTTTTCCAAACCATATTGCCTCAATTTTCCAGCATTAGCACCGTACGAATTTGTTTGAATCACTTCTGCGCCAGCATCTATATATTGTTCATGTATATGAATGATTCGATCACGCTCAGTAATATTAAGTTCTTCAAAACAGCTGTGAAGTCCGCCAGAATACAAAAGTGTTCCCATTGCGCCGTCACCTAAAACAATTCCATCTTGTAACTTTTCCAATAAGCCCATTCAATCACTTCCCGTTTAGATAAAATAAAAAACGCCATTCCCCCAAAAAAATGAGAGAATGACGTTTAAGTACAGATCACGCCTTATCTCTCATGTTTTAAACATGCTGGATTTAGCACTTTTTAGCTGTCGCTAAAGTTGCCGGGTTTCAAAGGGCCAGTCCCTCCACCACTCTCGATAAGGATTATTTAGTTATATTCAATATAAAACAGTTTACTATATTTATATGATAAAGAAAAGACATTTATGGAAAGATTTCCAAAAATAAATTTATTTTGTTTACATAATAGTATTATTTAACTATTTTTATAGTGTGCTAGTGCTAATAGTGGATAAATTTCATTATAGCTATGATAGTGAATATAAAACTGACCAGGTAAACCTAATCCAGTTGGATAAGTTAATGCTTTATTTGATAATTCACTTTGAGTAGTTAAAAATTTAATCCCTTTTCTAATTACTTCATCTTCTTTATTACGAATTGAAAGTAAAGTATCAACTGCCCATGCTGTTTGACTAGGTGTACTAAATTTTAAAGGAACATATTTATTTTTAACAGGTGAAAGACCCGATTCTCCCCAACCTCCGTCTTCATTTTGAATACTTACTAACCATTTCTCAGCTTTTTTAATTGCCTCATGATTTTTAGGAATTCCGACGGCTCTGAGACCAGTAATGGCTGCCCAAGTCCCATAAATATAACAAATACCCCATCTACCATACCAACTACCATTTGATTTTTGGTTTTTTAAAAGCCAATTAACTGTCCTTTTCACAATCGGATCATCGTTTGAAATCGTCGTATAGTGTCCAATAAATTCTAAAATACGTCCAGTTAAATCTGCAGTTGAAGGATCGATGATTGCATCTTTTGCATTTTCAATCGGTAAAAATGTTAACCATTTATTCGTTACATTTTTTTCGAAAGCTCCCCAACCACCATCGTCATTTTGAAGTCCAAGTAAAAAATGAACTCCCCTTAACCAACTTTCATGAATTGAGGACTGATCCAAAGCATTTCTTGTTAATGCCCTTAAAACTGCGCCCGTATCATCATTATCCGGGATAAAAGAATTAACATCAGAGAAGCCCCAACCACCAGGACTTAAATTTTTAGCATGAACCTTCCAGTCACCATTCATATTTTGCTGTTTCTTAATTAGGTAGTCTATTGATTTCGAAACAATCGGATCACTTACCTGGTGACCAGCTTCTTGAATTGCATATGACAATAATGCAGTATCCCAAACTTTTGATGGCGAATTTTGAATATGAAGTCCCGCTTCAGTATCGGCTGCATATGAAAGAAGTCCTTGTAGCGCATTTTGAATGACAGATGAAGTTGCTTCATAGCCTAAAGCCATTAAAGCATAAATCATATAAAACGTAGAACTAGCATAACTATAAAAAGTTCCATTTGTTTCAATACGATCCAGAATAAATCTTTCAGCCTTTTCATTTCCTTTCTGGTGAAAATAGAGAGGATATGAAGCTAGCTTCTTACCTTCCTCAAGTAAAAATTGATAAAAACTCCCTCGCTCTTCGTAAAACCATTCTACCTCACTAGTTTCCAGAAGATGATCGATATTTAGATCGTCATCCAATTTCACTTTAAATCGCTTATTTATACAAAGAATCATTGGAACTAAATGAACTCTAGCATAATTACTTAAATCAAATAAACTTAACGGCATTTTATCCGGTAGCAAAAAATAACTCATTGGAAAGTAAAATAATTTAGGATACTCAATTAAACCATGAGTAGCTAGAATCATTTTTAACATAAAATGCGTTTTTTTAATACCACCGTTTTCACGAATAAATTTTTCAGCTTTCTTCATACTTGAATGTTCTTTTGTATACTTTTTTGAGATTAATAAAGCTATGTAAGCTTGTACTGTTGCATTAATGTTTCCATCTTTTTCATCTTCGTATAATTTCCAAGCTCCATTCGAATGTTGAAGATTTATGATACGATCAATAATCCCATCAATCACCTTTTGATTTTTGTATTCAAGATCCTTCATTAATAAAATCATAAAGCTATCCGTTAGTAATGAACCTTCAAAACAAAATTCCCAAGAGCCATCTTCATCTTGTTTCGTTCTTAAACGATTGATCCGCTCTTCAATATTTCGTAAAACGATATTTTCGAGGTCCATTTTACCACCTCAGTTCAATTTTTTTCTGCCTGATGGTATTTTTCCATTCTCGTTGAATGCTCAATTTCAATTTCTTCAAGATCATCAATTTCTTCTGATACCTCGATTTCTATTTTTTTACTAAAATAATCAATTGAAATAATAAATGCTAAAAGGCTAAACGGTAAAACAATTATTTTAAATCCGAACCAAGTAAATGAATGTAAAATATGAAAATAGCTACCTAGTAACAAGCAATAAATAAGTAATAACAGGTCGATAACAACTACACCACAAAATGATTTTACTATTTTTATTAAAAAAGGATTCAACTAGATCACACTCCATTACTAATCTATGATTTAAATGTGAAATAATGAATTATTCTGTGTAATTTGTACCTGTTACTTGGAAAAAACAACAATTTATTGTGGGAATTTCAGGGTAAATAAATAATTTACTGTAAACTTTCTCTAAAGTATTTAAAAAATTGAAGAAACTATTAAATGTCTAATCAGAAACTATTAAAAGTGAATATAGTGAAAGTAAGGATAGAAAGGAGTGTTTTTTTACTATGGCAGCAGAATTTGATGATTTCAAAGCTTTAAAAGAAGAAATCCTAGAGGTGCTTGCAGCAGCTAATCAAGATGGTTCAATCAATTTTAATTTTTTTAACATAGAAATTAAAGAGAACCGCATCCAAGTCGAACAAAGAGCTGAAGGCGGAGGACAAATTAACCGGAATGTTGGAATGAACGCAAATCAAGGCGGACAAAATGCTAGAGATAATAGCCAAACAGCAAATGATCGTTCACAATTTGCAGATGGAAATGGTAGAAGCGGTATTGCTGGAAGAGATAACGATGAATTAGGCGGACAGCAAGGAATTAAAATCAGAGACAGCAAAATCAAAAGAAGCAGAATCCGAACAGATTCCGAACACAACGAAGGCGCTGGAACTGAAGAAGCAAACGGCGAACAATTCCAATTACCAAGATTAAATAGACTTAATAGAACAGAATAAGTGACTTCCCACTTACAATTGTTCTAAGACTTATTTTCTTAAAGAGTGGACAAGCTATACATCAATTGATGACAAATGAGTAGACCTAATAAAAAACCCACGAGGAAAATTCCTAGTGGGTTTACTTCATTTTTGACTTAAAACTCAGGTAAATTACTCAAATTATTCTCTGCTATTCCATCCGGTTCACTTCTGAGGATATCACGACCATACTTATGGATTACATCTACATGTGCTAACTTCCCGCTTTTAGCTTCCTGTAAAGCTTGAAGATAATCTAGTTCACGATTAAAACTTGTTCTGAAACCAATTAAATCACCATCTTCATTTTTACGAACAGCAACAATATGTTCCTTGTCCTGATTTACTGATTCCTCCACCATCATTTGTTCGTCATCACTTTGATTTCTATACATTTCATATGCTTCTTCAAATCGATCTTGAGTCACTTTTGCATCCTCCTTTTATCATTAGTTTTGCCATTGATGGAGGATGTAAAACTAATTAGTCCTAGATGAAGGTAATCTACTTCAACTTATAAGGCATTAATTAGTATTAACTTACTTTTTACTTAATCAATTTTGAATAAAAAATGCAATTGTAGCAGAAAACAGTGCGATTATTATTGTCGTCATCATAATTTTTTAAAAGAATCTAATTATCACCAAAGATTCTATTATTTACACTTATTAATATACCCTCATAAAAAATCTTTTTTAGATGGAATATATATAGTTGTATCTATGTACTGTTTCATATTGTTATTTTTATAATTCAGTATTGTATAACCTTCTTTATATGAAATTAACTGATTATGAATTTTTTTGTACGCCATGATATTACCAACAAAAAGTATGTGTTACTAGGTTTAAGGAGTCAACCTTGAAGTGCACCCAGCGATTACTTCTTTTATGAATTATACTTTTTTAAAATGCTCTATAAAATCTTCAAGAAACTCATTATACAAATTCGATAAACCTCTTGTTTCTAAATAGATTAGCCAAAAATCAAGTTCAAGTAATTGCATCTGTTTATCCTTCATTGGGATTATTTTCAAATCTCCATTTAATACCATTGGAGAATTCTTTAGTGTAAAGTCGTGAAGATATATAATTGCATCACTTTCTTTTACTAGCTTTAAAAGCATGCTAGTCCTATTTGAACTGATTATCACTTGCTCTGGATTTATTTTCGTAAATTTTAAAATCTGGTTATAATCAGATGTTTCATAAGTTACTAATTTAGTATTTTTTAGATCATTTGGAGTTACAAAGTCTGATGTATAAAAGGGTGAGTTTCTTCCAACTGCTATACATATATGTCCTTTGTAAATGTGCTTATAAGTAATATTTTTAGCTTTTTTCAACTCATCAACTGATGCAGAGATAAACGCAAAATCATAATCTTCCTTATTAAAATTCTCAATAATCTTTGTAGGATTTTGTTCGACTAATTCAAAGGTTAAATCTTCATTTTCTAGATTAAGCTTTACCAAAAAATCTTGAAGTATATAAAAAAAAGCAGGTGCAATTTTTACTTTTAAATGCATTTGATAATTGTTTTTATATATACTCAGTTTTTTATTCATTTCATTTATAGTTTCTAGAACTGAATTTGCTGTTGAAATCACTATTTCACCTTCAAAAGTTGGCGTAATACTTTTTTTGGATCGATTAAAAATTTTTATTCCAAGCTCGTTTTCAAGTTGGGTAATAGACTGACTCAAACCTGGAGTAGATATAAATAGTTTTTCTGCTGCTTTTGTAATCGACTTTTCAATTTCGACAGTGACAATATGCTCCATTTGTTCAAAATTCATATTTATCCTCCGCAAATAATTTTTTTAAAAGTGCAATAAAAACTACTTCTTTATTCTAGCTATTTTAATTCACTATTTAAAATTGATTTAATTTATGTTATTCATTTATGTATTAACTCAAGATGTTTATTTATTATTAAGATATCTATTATCAAAATGCTAGTTCAATTATCACCCATATGTAAAATAGAGGATGATCGATTAAAGATCATCCTCCTTGTTGTTGATCTAATTCATGACTAAGTTCAACAACATGATTGAATAATTTGAAAGAGATGTTAATTGAACTATTAAAAAATAAGAAAAACAGCCCTTAGAGGTTTACTAAATTACCAAATAAAAGTAATTTTATTTCGACAAGTGACTTAATACCCTCTATTCTGTGATTATGCTCAATTTCATCATATGACCATGAATCTCTAATAATATGAATTGCTTTCATCCCTGCATCTAAAGCAGGTACAATGTCACTTCTAAGAGAGTTCCCGATCATTACTGGATTACTTAATTTTTCATTTAACTCCACATAGGTATTTATATCTTTTTTACTTGTAATAAATACGTTATCAAAATGATGCACTAATCCAGTATCCATTACTCGCTTTGTTTGTACGTCTTTTTCACCTAAAGTCAATATTGTCATACTTGCTACATCTTTATGGTTTGATAATTCTTCTATTATAAATGTGTCATTTTGCAGTGGAATATTTACTTTAAATATCGTTTTTGCTAATGATTGTAATTGATCATTGACAATACTTGATATCTCTAAATTAAACCGTGTTGCCAATAAATCTAAAGTTGATTCCCATGCATAAGGGTATCGCGCTTTACTGAACCCCATATCTTTTATTAGTTCTAAATCAATTTTATTAAAAACTTCTTTAATGTCATTTATTATTACTTTTTCATCTAGCGCTTGATGTACTAGATTCGAACATAAATCTACATTATGCCGAAATGCGGCTTGGGTTTGAATTAATGTATCGTCTAAATCAAAAACTAAATCATATTTCATAATTAATTTTTCTCACTTTCCAACTGAACCATTGTTATTAATTTTCACATACGCCTTTTGATTCGGCTTTACTAATTATATATGGTAATTTGCTAAGTGTCCCTAATTTATTCTTAATATAATATAAAAGTAAACCTAAAGTTTGTTTTGCCAATTTCCTATAAAACTATATTTACATTCATTTAGCTAATATTTTTTTAGCAAAAAGAGGAAGGTCCTTAGATCATCCTCTTTTTTTGTTACCCTATTAATGAAGCTTCTGCTAGTTAGGATATCATTATTATCTATAAAAAATTAATTTATTTATAAAATAAACAATTAATAACAAAGTAAAATACATAAAAATTTCTTTAGTTTTCCATTTATCTTAAAAAACTTATTCCTCATTCAAATGATAAGTTACCTGTACAACTCCAGAAGAAAACGTTCTTGTATTCATCATAACTAAATTCTTTCTCTCATTTATGTCAACAAACAAAGGTTTTCCTTCACCCAATATAACGGGATGAATTGATAATCTAAATTCATCTACTAAACCTAAATTTATAAATGATGTAATAAGGCTTGATCCTCCATACAACCAGATGTCTTTGCCGGGTTTTTCCTTCAATTTATTTACTTCTTCAATTATATTTTCATTTATAAATGTTGCATTATTTTCATCTTTTGATTGAGTTCTGGAAAACACATATTTTTCCTTGCTATGTACTAAATTCCACATTTCTTTATCGGATTCAGAGTCATCTATATTTGGATTATAATTCCCCCACAAATCATAGCTTTTTCGACCATATAAAATCGTATCAATTTCATTTAGGAAATTTGTGAATTCCATTTCAGGATCCATTATGCACCAATCAATTTCTCCGTTTTTCCCTTCTATAAAACCATCTAATGTAACCGCTAGATCTAAAATTATTTTTCTATGTTTTATGCTATTTGACAAAACTGTTCCTCCTTATTCGTTTAGACATTTTATTAATCTGGTACTTCTCACTATTAACGAATATTTGTTCTTATTTTGATTATAACAAGCTTGTTTGGTGCTATCAAATATCGGTATTTTTGCTTAAAAGAACTAAAAACATCATGATTTGCTATTTTAGAACGTGTATTCTTAGTTTAATTGCACTTTGATTATTTTTATTTGCAGTTTTGAAATTTTTATTTGTAGTTATC
>NZ_NTZO01000163.1 GCF_002559405.1 Bacillus sp. AFS001701
GGGATAAGCGGGAAGGCTGAGACCCCGCAGGCTAAGCCGAGGAGGCTCAGGTCTCGCCCCATGGAAAGCGAGCATCACGTAGTGGAAATCAACATCACTACACTCTTTTACGAAAAATTTGGTAATTAATTGATAAGGTTGTTTTTCAACAGCGTAAAAGCACCCCAGTTTATTGACTGAGGTGCTTTTATTGTTATTAATAGATCACTTAAATCCAACTTCTTTACCCTACAAGCAACAAATCTAAAGAAAATCATTTGATTTGGGTTTTATAGTTTTGAAAAATTTGTGACAAAATATAATAATGCGAAGAAACAATATCTTATTATAATATAAATTTTATTGAATTTGATGAAAATGTGAGGTAAGATTGTTTGGTCTGAAAATTAGTCCAATTGGGAAACTTTATACAAATTATTAATCGGAGTTGTTGTTTATGTCACCAAGAGTACCTAATACTTTTATAATCATTTTAGGTTTTATGTTATTTGCACTGTTTTTTGGAGCAGGAAATCTAATTTTTCCACCCATACTTGGACAGTTAGCCGGAAAAAACTTATGGATCGCCAATGCAGGCTTTTTAGTGACTGGAGTTGGATTACCATTGTTAGGTGTTACAGCTTTTGTTTTTTCAGGTGAAAAAAATTTGCAATCTTTAGCTAGACGTGTACATCCGTTGTTTGGTATTGTATTTACTACGGTTCTTTATCTAGCAATTGGTCCTTTTTTTGCTATCCCTAGATCAGGGAATGTATCGTTTGAAATTGGTGTTAAACCTTTTTTATCAAATGATGCAAGTCCTGGTGCATTAATCATATTTACAATCTTATTTTTCACAGTTACATGCTTGTTATCACTTAATCCTACAAAGATTATTGATGTAGTAGGAAAATTTCTAACTCCTATTAAATTAACGTTTATCGGATTGCTTGTTGTTATCGCCATTGTTCATCCAATCGGGAAATTTCAAGAGCCATTTAAAGGGTACACAACAAATGTGTTTTTTAAAGGTTTCCAAGAAGGCTATTTAACAATGGATGCTCTTGTAGCATTTGTTTTTGGAATTATTATTGTAAACGCAATTAAGGGAAAAGGAGTTACGACTAAAAAACAGCTTATGATCGTTTGTGGAAAGTCAACAGCAATAGCTGCTTCACTTTTAGCAATAATCTATTCAGCTCTTACATATATGGGGGCTTCTAGTGTTGAGAAACTTGGTCGATTAGATAATGGAGCTGAAGTTTTAGCGAAAGTTTCAGACTATTATTTTGGTTCTTATGGGGCAATATTATTAGGTTTAATGATTACAGTGGCATGTTTGACTACGAGTGTAGGTCTAATCACTGCTTGTTCTACTTTTTTTCATGAATTGTTTCCAGCCATTTCTTACAAAAAAATTGCGATCATTATGACTGTATTTAGTACACTTATAGCTAATATAGGTTTAACACAGTTAATTAAAGTTTCAATTCCTGTATTAATGACACTATATCCGATTGCTATATCCTTAATTTTCTTAACATTCTTACACTATGCATTTAAAGGTAGGTCAGAAGTGTATCAATGCAGTTTGATCTTAACTTTTATTGTCAGCCTGTTTGATGGGTTAAACTCAGCTGGAATACAAATTGAAGTAATTCATCATTTCTTCACTAAGTACCTGCCGTTGTATAGTTTAGGTTTAGGTTGGATATTTCCAACTATTATTGGTGGATTTATTGGTTATTTTATTAGTATTTTACGAAAGAAAAATAAGAAAAATATTCCAAGTTCAATTCGAAAGATCAGTTAATGATAGGAAATTAAAAAAGCTTTTTAACTGTAAATATTCTAAAGTAAGTTAGTAATGGTTTTAGGGGAGAAGTTTTTAAGAGTGATTCAAAAAGTGACAATTGTTTCATCAGGAAGGGGAGGAAATAGAATGGCACAAAAGGAATTGAAAAAAGGATTGAAAGCGCGCCATATTCAGATGATTGCTTTAGGCGGTACAATCGGTGTAGGTTTATTTATGGGTTCAACGAGTACCATTCATTGGACGGGCCCATCAGTAATGCTTGCTTATGCAATTTCGGGAATTTTTATCTTCTTCATTATGCGTGCAATGGGGGAAATGTTATACCTAGAGCCAAGTACAGGTTCATTTGCGACATTTGGCCATAAATATATACACCCTTTAGCAGGGTATATGACTGCTTGGAGTAACTGGTTCCAGTGGGTTATTGTTGGAATGTCAGAAATTATTGCAGTTGGGGCATATATGAAGTACTGGTTTCCAGACTTACCGGCTTGGATACCAGGAATTATTGCAATTGTGATTCTTGGTGCAGCAAATTTAATTTCTGTTAAATCATTTGGTGAATTTGAATTTTGGTTTGCATTGATTAAAGTCGTTACGATTTTATTAATGATTGTTGCTGGGTTTGGTCTTATTTTCTTCGGTCTTGGAAACGGAGGAAATGCGATTGGTATATCTAATCTTTGGAAAAATGGCGGCTTCTTTACAGGTGGTTGGTCAGGTTTCTTCTTTGCACTTTCACTAGTTGTTGGAGCTTATCAAGGCGTTGAATTAATTGGTATTACAGCTGGAGAAGCAGAAAATCCGAAAAAAACATTAAAAGAAGCGATTCAAAGTCTTATTTGGCGTATTTTAATTTTCTATATTGGTGCTATTTTTGTAATTGTAACAGTTTTCCCTTGGGATCAACTAAATTCGATTGGTAGCCCGTTTGTTGTAACTTTTGCAAAATTTGGTATTACAGCTGCAGCTGGTATTATTAACTTTGTAGTTATCACTGCTGCAATGTCTGGCTGTAACAGTGGTATTTATAGTGCAGGTCGCATGCTTTATACATTAGGTATAAATGGACAAGCACCAAAATATTTTACAAAAGTCTCAAATAACGGAGTACCTTTATTCGGTACAATCGGTGTATTAATTGGTTTAATAATTGGGGTTATTTTAAATTTTATTGCACCAAAAAACTTATTCGTGTATGTATACAGTGCTAGTGTACTTCCTGGGATGGTCCCGTGGTTTGTCATTTTAATTAGTCATATTCGTTTCAGAAAAGTAAAAGGAGATGAAATTAAAAATCATCCTTTTAAAATGCCTTTTGCACCATTTACTAACTATTTAACATTAGCCTATTTAGTATTGGTATTAATCGGTATGTGGTTTAATGATGACACACGAATCTCACTTATTGTAGGGATTATTTTCTTGGCAATCCTTGTCATTTGTTTCTATGCTTTCGGTATCGGAAAACGTGTACCAATAGATACTCAAGAAGATGAAGATATAGCTAACTAATAATTCTCTTGGTTTGATGGTAAGATGTTCATTTGAACATAGCTATCAAATAATTAAATTTTAAAAACAATCAATGCGTTCGTATGATTAGATCCAGTGATTAAACTGGATGAGATTATTATACGAACGCTTTTTTTTATTACCTGAATAACTTATCGACAGTATTTATTTAACCCAA
>NZ_NTZO01000164.1 GCF_002559405.1 Bacillus sp. AFS001701
ATGATTTCTAAAAAGAGCATTTATGTATATTTGATATACGCAATTTCATTTGCAGTATCGTATTTTTTAGTTAGAGTTTTCTTATTTCATGGCGAGATTAACTCAGCATTGGCTGGTTCTATTGGCGGTGGATTTGTAGGGTTTTTAACATCAATTATTTTGGCTAAACCTACTAAAAAAATATAAATTTAAAATGGCTTATGCAACTAACTCATGCGTATGTTGTATAAAAAATCGGCTAAATGGTCGATTTTTTTATTGTCCTAAATGGCAGTTTAGTTGAATTAGAAATGAAAGATTATATGTTATATTAATTAAGAAAACATCCATCTGGGGGAGAAATTTTGGCTAAGAAATATAGATACTTAACGATTGGAATAATAATAGTTTCATTACCAGTTCTAATTTGGATTTCATAACATATTTATATGACCTTCTTCGCTCCACCTACTTTAAGCTATATTCCAAAAGGTAAATTAATCGCACAAAGTAAGTCGCCAAATCTAGATTATACTTTAAAAGCTTACGTATCGAGTGGGGGAGCAACAACGGACTATGCTATTAGGGGAGAATTAATTTTTAACAAGAAAGATATTAAACCTAAAAACATTTACTGGAATTATCATGAAAAGAAAGCAAATATAAAATGGGTAAAGAATGACACAGTGATAATAAATGGTCATAAATTAATTGTTCCAAATCAAACTTACGATTTTCGTAAAGAGTAAACCACTATTCAACTAACGCAAGCTTTTGTTGCATATGATCAAATTTCCTTCTAAGGATATAAAAGAGAAAAAAAAGTGATGAATTATATTTTTAATTATTAAGACACAAAATGCCCTATACTAAGACTCTAAATGATCCAAAAAAAGTTGGAGAAGCATTAGGCATAGCATGGAGTACAGGTTCCTATAATAATAGGGATGGTTTTGGTAGAGAGCAAAAATGAAACTATAGGTAGACGTTGTGCTGAGTTAGTCCCTGGTAATGGTAGTATTGTATTAAGTAAAAAGGGTTTAGAGATCTTGTGCCAAGCAATAGAAAAAGAACTTGTTGGAAAAAAGTGAAATATGTTTCGGCTAGGAATTTACTCTTTTTTTGCGACAATAAACATTTTACCATTTTTACCCATAATAAATTTATCTAATTTACTAATAAAAAAACATTTTAGAAATTATGAACCATTAAATGATTGTTATGATTAATATACATTAAGGAAGGGTTTCACTTTTACGTGTTGGTCTTTCTTTTTTTATTTTTTACTTTATTGATCTTTACGATCTAACTAAAAGGAAAAACCATTCTCGTATGAGGATGGTTTTTTACGTTATAAAGGTAATGTATCGTGTTGTAACAATAATTTCTCGAAACTATCAAATTGTTCATTTTGGGTATTGTTCACCTACTGGCAGATTAGTTAAATAAGATATGCGATAATGTATTATTTTACGAACATGATTTCTTTAAATAAAATACTATTATATTTAGTAAAGATAAGTTTGTCCTTTTTCGGGAATATTATAGGTTTTGATTACACCACAAGTAAGAAGTAACCCCCATCAAAAGCACTACAGAAATAACTATCCAAATAACACTAATTACAGTTATTTGTCTTTCTTACGCTTAATAATTAGAAATATCCCCCCTCCTAATCCCAGTATAGGAATAGCGATTATTAATAATCCAATTCCTCCCAAAGTAAATAAATCAAACACTGTAGAATGTACCTTTACTATATCTCTATATTGGCTCACTAATAGAGCTTGATTATATTTCTTGTGTTCATACTTATTCTTATTCATCAATAACGCAAATGTTCCTGTTGCATTAGCCGTCGCAAAACTTGCTGCTGTATCGTATGTCATTTTATTATTGAGATATAAGCCTGTTACATCTTCTCCCATAGCATAAACATCTGTTTTCTTCTTACTAAAATCTTTAGAATAGGTATTCCCATTTGTATCAAGCATTCCAACAGATACTACATCACTATACTTTGCAGGATATACAGTCTTTATTTTGCCATCTGGCAATGGATTCCCAGAGCTAACAACTATCAAAATATGATTATTTGTTGCTTTCTTGATTACCTTTTCTAACTCTGAATTATTTTTATAAAATTCAACTGATAGATTGATGATATCAACTTTTTGCTCGATTGCCCAATCTATCCCCTTAACCAGAGTAAGAAAATCAATTCGTCCGTTTTCATCAGCGATTTTCCCCACATAAATTTGAGATTCTGGAGCAACCCCAAGTAGTAATCTACCATTTTTCTTTGCTCCAATTATTCCTGCAATTTTTGTCCCATGACCATTATCATCTTGATAGTCATCATTGTCATCTATAAAATTATATCCTTTTACAACATTAACTTCCCTGCTTTTCATATCAAATCCAGTATCTAATACTGCAATTTTGATACCCTTTCCCATATAACCTTCATTCTGAAGATTTGTAATAGAAGCTCCATATTCTCGATAGGGAACTTCCTTTCCTGAGGGAATAGTAACCACATTTTTATTGTGATCCATATGGTCATGTGCAAAAACGGGAGTAGAAACTACTCCCGAGATTAGCAGAGAAAGTGTGACAAAAAATATTTTTTTCATCATGTAAGCCACGCTTTCGTCCAAGCTGAGTGAGCGTGCCCGTATTTACTGTGCCCAATAATCCAACTACAATTTTGTTTATTGTACACACAATACCTAGGAATTGCTTTATTCACCTTATTTGCCTCGTCACGTACACAATAATTTACATAATACATGAATGGTACCCAGCAATCAGAACCAATGAAGCTCTTATATCCATATCCGTTATTATCTACACAACCAGGATATCCAGCATAAGAGATACTTCCATCTTTTTCATCAATTTTTTCCGGTTGAAGCATTGAAAGTGGAATTTTAATATCTTTAATATCTTTAATAGTCTCAAATCCTGCAACAACTTCATTGTTTACATCTGCTTCATCGAAAGCGACTTCGGTAGTGGCTACTTCAACTAATCCTCCAACAATTGTAGATTTAATCTGTGCCAGATCAGTAGCAGAGACACCCGCTTCTTCAGGGGTTATGCTCAATATTTGTTCTTGCGTATACATTTTCTCGCCCGACTGTTCAGCTTTTTTGATTTCGTCTGTGATTACTGCATAAGTATCACTAGCCTGTTCCATCATATCATTAACATATCTGTCGTCATATGTTACATCATCTTTAGATTGCTCAATACCATCAGCAATATCTTCAGCTTTTGCAGCGAGTATATCCTTTTGCTTAGTTGAGAGCGAATCCTCTACAATCTGAGAAATATCAACATCTCCCCCACTTTTAGCTTCTTGAATGACCTTTTGTGCGAGGCTGTCTTGAATGTCTTCAACTTGTGCATCAATACTCTTCGAAACAGTTGTTTCTGCAAAAATCGGCTGACTATTTCCTAACACAAGGAGACTAAGCAAAATTGCAGCCACTACTTTAGATTTTGTTTTTTCTTTCATTTTCTTCCAACTTTCTAGGACTAATGTCCACTGTTTTTTTGATAATCCTGTTTTATGGAAACTAATATGTATAATAATCATAACAATAATTTAATAAGTCTAGTGTTTCTAAAATGGAATTTTTATTAATAAATTAGATAAATTTTCCATGGGTAAAAATGGTATACTAAAAGGTATCGTTTAAAGAGCTATTCATCATAAATTGCTCTTTTTTGGTGTCAACTTTTATTTTTACCGAAGCAAACGGTAGAAAATAAAAGTAATTGTCTGTCAACGGTAAGCTGAACGTGGTGAGCATTAAGGAGTTGACAGACTCACTGCACCCTCTCAAAAATTTGAGGGGGTGGGGAGTTTTGTAGATGGGTACAAGTCTCACGTAAATTGAATCAATGGATTTATATTACATCTGGAAAAACAAAGGGATGGACAGAAGTAAAGAATGTTAAAAAAGCAACAATTAAGAAACCAGTTACAAAACCAAATACTATTATAATTTATAAGCCAACAACAATTACTACAAATAAACCAACAACTACAACAGCACCTTCAACAAATCAATCGACAACTACAACATCTACCTCATTATCGGCATTTGAATCAAAAGTCGTTGAATTAACAAATATAGAGCGTTCAAAAGCAGGATTAAAAGCATTTAAATCAAATACTAAATTATCTGATGTAGCTTGTGTTAAATCAAAAGATATGACAGATAAAAACTACTTTGACCATAACAGCCCAACTTACGGATCACCTTTTGATATGATGAAAAAATTTGGTATTTCATACAAATCTGCAGCAGAAAACATTGCAAAAGGGCAAAAAACGCCTGAAGAGGTTGTAAAAGCCTGGATGAATAGTGCAGGACATCGCGCAAATATCCTAAACGGTAATTTAGATCAAATTGGCGTAGGATATGATTCACGTGCAAATACTTGGACACAAATGTTCATTTCTCAATAAAAAAGAAAAAGCAGCTACTTTTAAAAGTAGCTGCTTTAGAATGTCAAACTATGGAGTCAACGTTATATAAAACTTGAAGAGATCGATTAACAAAACGTAGATAATTGTTTCAGGAGTAAGTATATTCAACTGAGTATACTTTAACGAACGGTTAGAATACTGAATGTTTTCAATTGTGAAACAAATACTTTCAAAGTTGGAACTACTAATAAGTTCATTGATGATAAGATTAACTTGTAAGTTAAAAGTCAAACTGTATAGGGAACCTGCTAACAATTAGGTTAGTAGGTTTTTTATATTTACTCCAGCAAAATTTTCTAATTAAAATACGAAACTCCTTGTTCAACTAACTGGCAGTTTAGTTTAAGTGTAATGCTTCACAAATAGGTGCGTGTTTTTATAATTGAACAATATATTTTATAGGTAATAGGACAATTTTAGGTCCTGTTTTTAAAAGTATTTACTATAATGCTCATGACGTTGTTTTCCACTTAGTTCGGCATAAATACGTGTTGTCTCACTCTTTACATGACCTAATAAACTTTGGATCACTTCGAGAGGAGCACCATTATTCATTAAATGAGTTGCATAACTGTGTCTAAGTTGATGTGGTGAAATTTCTTTATTAAACTCTTATCGTAAAGAAACATTTTTAATAATATATCGTGTTTGTGCGATACTTAATCTGTGAGGGGCTCTATCTGTTATAAATAATGCCGGATCTTCGTCTTGTCGCTCACCTAGGTACCTAGTTAACCAAATTTCAGATCGAATATTAAAGTAAACTTCTCTTTCCTTATCACCTTTTCCACGTACCACAACAGAGTTATTAGACCAATTTAAATCTCTTTTATTAATTAATACAATTTCACCTATCCTACATCCTGTTGAATACATAAATTCAATTATTGCATGTTCTTTTGCAGTTTGACATGCTTCGCGGAGATGTTCAATTTCTTTTTCAGTTAA
>NZ_NTZO01000165.1 GCF_002559405.1 Bacillus sp. AFS001701
AAATAAAAGATTAATAAAGCACTGGGTAAAATTTTACCTTGTTTTTTTTTATAAATTTTAGTTAAAAATCACTTTTACCATGAAGATAAAAGTGATGTGTACCTGTTTGCCAATGCCACCAAGAAAACGAGGTTAATACAGGGTATGTTAGGAAATGGAGATAGTTCATTTTTATTATATGGTAATAATTTCCTTATTAGTTAATCATAGGAATTTTTAGATTGAGGATGATCTTGGCGAGTAATTGAGATTGAGATTTTTATAAAGTAATAAGTATCTAATTTTCTAATTTATCTGTTAAAATAATTCGTAAGAGATTAATCATTAAAGGGGAAATCAACTTATGATGAAAGTATTTTCAAAAAAAATCGTACTAATAGTCACTTCATTGATGGTTTTACTAATGATAAGTGGAGCATTAATTTCTTTAACTTATATCCCTTTAAAAGTCAAAGAAAATCAAGGGAAAATGAAAATAACGGAAAGTAACTGATATATTTTTTAACAAAAAAGCTCTGAATAAGGGCTTTTCTTTTTATAGTATAGAAATTAAAATCACTTAATTAAATGCTACTAAACTTGTGGAAATATGAACTGGGGGAATATCTAATGAGTCAAAAAAGAATTAGAGATTACGGTGTGAATATTGGGTACCTGAAAACTGGAAAACTAAATTCGATTACAGATGTTGAAGGGGTAAAAGTAGGTCATGTAACGATCAGCGATCAAGACATCCAAACTGGTGTTACAGCAATATTTCCTCATCAAGGTAATCTATTCAAGGATAAGTTAATCGCGTCATCTCATGTCATTAATGGGTTTGGTAAATCGATGGGAACGATTCAGATTAATGAGTTAGGAACAATCGAAACGCCAATTATTTTAACAAATACGCTAAGCATTGGGACAGCTGCAGATGCTTTAATTGAATATATGTTAGAACATAATCCAGAAATAGGTCGTACGACGGGAACTGTTAACCCAGTAATTTGCGAGTGTAATGACATGCTTTTAAATGATGTACGAGCTAAATTTATTACGAAAGACCACGTTTTTCAGGCATTAAGTAACGCTTCTACAGATGTGAAAGAAGGAACTGTTGGAGCAGGAACTGGAATGCTTTGTTATTCATTAAAAGGTGGGATTGGAACAGCTTCGCGAGTTATGCAGATGGAACATGGTACATATAAATTGGGTGTTTTAGTCTTATCTAACTTTGGGATTTTAAGCGATTTAAAAGTAAATGGAAAACCTGTTGGAGCAAAATTGCGAGACCATATCTTAAAGGAACGAGACGAACAAGATAAGGGTTCAATCATTATGATTGTTGCAACGGACCTTCCCGTATCTGAAAGGCAGCTAAATCGTATAATTAAAAGAACAGTTACCGGTTTATCAAGAACGGGCTCAATTATTACAACGGGAAGCGGTGAAGTCGTTATTGGCTTTTCAACTGCAACAAAAATACCTCATGAAAAAACAGCACATTGCATTACGGTTCCGACAATACATGAAGAAGATATTGATCTCGTATTTAGAGCAGTAGGAGAAGCAACAGAAGAAGCAGTTTTAAACTCCTTAGTGACAGCAACACATATCGTTGGAAGAGATGGAAATGAAAGACCAGCTTTTAAAGATTTAATAGAAAAATACAATATTAACTTAATATAGAGGATGGAATTCAAAAATCTAACTAGAAAGAAAAGACTTCTATAAAGTTCTAATAATGAAATAAATTTCATAAAATACTCTTAATAAAGATGGACAAGCATTAAGTTAGGAGGATACTATGAAAAAAATTGTATTTTTTGTTTCTACACTTGTATTTTGCTTAGGTGTTAGTTTTTTTGCTTTTGATCAAATTGGT
>NZ_NTZO01000166.1 GCF_002559405.1 Bacillus sp. AFS001701
GGATTACTTCTTGAAAAAATTAAGAGACGAATTTCTAATGAAAATGAAACATTTTATCTTTGTGGAAATTTACAATTCGATGAATTGATGAGTCAAGCACTATTAGAGCGAATTCAAGAGAAGGTTAAAATCTAAATATAGGGTGATCAGTATGAAAGAAGTTATTAATTTAATTGGAAATGTAGCTATTTCGAAGACAAACCAAATAAAAGCAAGTAAATCAAGATATATGGTCCCTACAATGATGGCAGGATTTTTTGTAGGATTAGGTATTATTTTAATCTTTACGATCGGTGGATTACTTGCACCAACTGGTTTTGCGGGTACGAAAATTATTATGGGTGTTTCCTTTGGGATTGCCTTAAGTTTAGTCATCATGGCAGGAGCGGATTTATTTACTGGAAATAATATGATTATGTCGATCGGTATGTTAGAAAAAAAGGTTAATTGGGTTGATACAACGAAAGTATGGGGATATAGTTATCTAGGCAATTTATTTGGCTCGGTATTAGTGGCGTTCTTATTTGCATACTCAGGGCTAGCTATTGGTGGTGTGGCAGATTTTATTAATAATGCAGCCGCAGCAAAAATGAATGCACCATTTATGGAATTACTAGTTCGTGGAATTCTGTGTAATATACTTGTTTGTTTAGCGCTGTGGTGTTCATTTAAAATGAAATCTGAAGCAGGAAAATTAATCATGGTATTTTGGTGTCTGTTTGCGTTTATTACTTCAGGATTTGAGCATAGTATTGCAAACATGACATTATTATCAATCTCATTACTTATTAAACATCCAGAAACAGTTACACTAGCCGGAATGGTTTCGAATCTAGTACCGGTTACAATTGGAAATATCATTGGTGGAAGTTTATTTGTAGGCGCAGCTTACTGGGTTTCTAGTTCGGATGCAAAAAATAAAAAATATTCAAACGATAAATATAATGGAAATAAAAAAGCAGCATAATCTACTTATAAAAAAATAAAAACCAAAAAGAAACAACCTTAGATCAAAATCGGAATAGGTTGTTTCTTTTTATTATTATATTCAGGGGGGATATTTTCTTTTATTATTCTTCTTTAGTCGTTAAATCTACAAGAATAACGATACTGATAACGCATACTAAAATTAACGAAAATGTAAATACGAACAAATTAATTCACTCCTACCATGTTTTGAAACCTTCCGATCCAGTCGGATGATGATTATGCATCATATGTGATAAAGGAATTGTATAAGCAATTGCAATTAATACAATCGAAACGCCAATCCAAAGCCACCAATTTTCCAATATACGAGGTGTGTTTTCAGTATTACTTTCGGCAACTGGGAACTCAACTGTTTCTTCTTTCGAATTCGCAGTTGGTAAAGTGAATAACGCTTGTAGGACAATAAAAATTAATAATAAAGCAGATAAAAATAAAATTGATCCACCAACCGCAACTGTTACATGATTTGTGAATATACCAGAAAACCACTTAGCAGCTGCAGGATGACCCATATAATCAGTATATGAAGTTCGTCTAGGAGCACCATAAATTCCGAGAATATGCATTGTAGTGGACATTAAAAACATACCGATAGCCCAAGTGAAAATCTGTATAAACGCTAATTTTTGGAATGATTTTGTAAGTTTTTTTCCTGTTAAATAAGGAATAAGCCAAAAGGTTAATCCGAAAAATGTCATTGCAACAGGAGTACCAACTGTAATATGGAAATGTCCAACAATCCAAAGTGTGTTATGAACGATTTCATCTAATTGATAGCTTGCATTGATGATTCCTCCTGCACCACCTGGAGCGAAAAATAACATGGCAATGAAAAGTGATGTAAACCGAACATCTTTCCATGGTAATTTAAAAATCCAACCGAATAAACCTTTCGCACCTTTTTTTCTTCCAGAAATCTCAAACACAGCAAACATAGAGAAAGCCGTCATTAATGAAGGAATAATGACCATAAAAGTTAACACAGTCTGTAAGAATTTCCAGAAGCTTGAAATGCCAGGTTCTTGAAGTTGATGATGAAATCCGACTGGAATAGAGAACAAGAGAAATAAGATAAAAGAAAGTCGTGCAAGAGAGTCACTAAATACTTCTCCACCAACAATTTTTGGCATAATTGCATACCAGCCTATATAAGCTGGGAGTAGCCAAAAATAAACAAGTGGGTGACCGAAAAACCAAAAAAGTGATCGACTTAATTCAACGTTGATTGTGTCTACCCATCCGAACGACCACGGAATGAATTGAAATAGAACTGTCGCAGCTACACCAAGACTAGCAATCACCCATAATACGATTGTTGCTACAGTCATGAAAGCGATAAGTGGACTTATTTTACCTTTATTATTCTTTTTCCAAGCAACATAATGCCCAACTAATGCAAATCCACTGATCCATGTACCAACTACAAAAAGGGCTAAAGCAACATAAAACCAAGCATTAGCCTGCAATGGGGCATAGAATGTATATAATACAGAGGCTTGCCCTGATAATATTTCTAACACTGCAAGTATTGTTCCAATCGTCATTACAATAAAACCTAACCAAGTAAATGTCTGTACTTTCGAACCAAAATCACCTAATGTTTTACTCATTCCAGTAATTAAGAAACCAAATATAAAATATGTAGTAAAAACAAGCGCAAGCAGAACTCCATGAGCTGTTAGAATTTGATAGTAATCAAGCCACTTTGGAAGTTCAAGTGCATTATTTCGCACAAATACCTGCATAAGCCCAGTAAATGTACCAATTAAAAACGCAAGATACGCCACTACAATATGTGTTAAAGCTAGTTTGCGATCTGGTCTTCCTATCATTTCATTCATTATTTCACCGCCTCGATAGTAGTTTGCATAAATGAATGACCTGTTCCACAATATTCATTACATAAAATCAAATAATTTCCTGGCTTTTTAAAGGAATACTCCTTCGTATTAATTTGACCTGGAACAGCCATCATATTGACATTTGTATTAACGATCGAAAAACTGTGTGTCACATCGGTACTTGTCAAAACAAAGCGCACCTTCTTACCAACTGGTACTTTTAATTTGCTTGGTGCATAAGCAAATGTTTTTGCTAGTATTACGACTTCGTATGTACCATCATTTTTTTGATACACACCTGGACGATTAAATGGTGCAGTTTTTTCAACGGTTTGAGGATTTACCGTGTTCATCCCACCTGCTGGCTGAAGATGTGAACGAAAGGCTGTAATACCGATAATTACTAAGAAAACAATTAATGAAATCATTCCAAATGTTAACCATATTTTTTCGTATTTATGTAGATGCATGACCATCCTCCTTACTAGCGATGTAAATAAAAAGCATAGAAGCTAAACCATAAAATTAAAATGAAAACTCCAAGAATTAGGACACTGATTAAAGTTCCATTTAAATTATGATCTTGTTCTCTCGCAGTTTTTTTTGAAGACAATTAAATCCCTCCAATTTCAAAATTCAAGATATATACTAAAAGTTAGTTTAATTATTTCCAAGAATTTCTATTCATGGAAAATGAAAACAAAATATATAACATGCATTAAGGAAATGTAGATAAAAGTATTTCTATAAAAAAGGGGTATATAGAAGAGTTAAGTGGTGTAGGACATAGACTCTTAATATTTGTAGGTCCAATTATGAAATAGAAGCATTGATGGTTCTTATTTTTTATTTGATGAAATGTTCATAGTTTACTAGGAATCGATTAAAAAAGGTAGAATTAATGATTAAAGTTGAATTGAAAAGTTATGGGGTGAGTTATTTGGCTAAAACTATCCACTGCGATCGGTGTTTAAAAGAAATACGGATAAGAGGAGATCTCGTTACTGCTACGATGTTTTTTTAAATCGTTCCTTATCATGAGGATTGTTATGCAAAGGATTTAAAAGGCGTCAAAACACTTTTTTTAAATAATCAACCAATTAATGGTTTCTCAGGTAACTTTCTCACATTTCTAGCATTTGCGATTTGTATTGCGTCATTTTTTATTGATGACATTACAATGATCTACTTGTCAGTATTTGCGCTGATCGCAATAATGTATAGACTATATTCATTTTTAATTTTGAAAGACATCTAGAGAAGTAGAGGGATTTGAGTGAAGGGGAAAATACGAAGAGGGTTAATGAAAAATGTGATATAAAGTAAAAAACTCTGATAGACAGAGTTTTTTCTTTTTATTTACCAAAATTTCCAGCGAATTGCATGACAACTGCTTTAACTTCTTCAAGTTTATCAGGCTTTAATAAAGTAATCATCTTAGGAACAAATTGTTGCACTTCTTCTAATGAAAAAGTACCTTCATCTTGTTTTCTGAAGTTTTCTAAAAGAATTTCCCTTGCTTCATCTTCTTTACCTTCTTGAACTCTTTCTAAAATGAAATTTAAAAACATTTCTTGACCTTGCTTGTCCATTCTTGTTGCCTCCTATAAATAATTTATACAACCATAAGGTGTTATTTAAATTATAACACCTTATGGTTGTATGTCAATTTTATTTTTCAATGAATCATTCTTCGTTATTTATTTGCCATATTATAAAAATTTATTATATATTTTTGAAGATTAATCATATTTCTGGCTTTAGGTTATTTAAATGAATATTAATTATTTGAATAATGTTATAATTTTTTATGGAAGATGATGGAACCTATGTCAAATACGAGACTTTTAAAATGATTAATTAATAGAATAGTTTATAAAAAAGGTGGTAATCGCAATTAATAAGAAAAAAACAGCAGTATCTTTTAGTGGTAAAGATTCAACTTTGGCATTGCATGATCTTTTGCATTCTGATGAATTTGAAGTAGTCGTACTAATTGCATCAGTTACTGAAGGGTTTAATCGGACGAGCATTCATGGAGTAAGGGTTGAATTATTGGAGGCACAAGCAAATTCAATCGGTCTACCATTAAAGAAAATTTGGATTCCGGAAAATTGTTCTAATCAAACATATCAAGAAATTATGACAAAGGTTAATTTAGAGCTAAAGGAACAAGGGATTGAAAATATTGCATTTGGAGATTTATTTCTTGAAGACGTACGAAAGTATCGAGAGGAAATGCTTAAACCATTAGGTATTAATCCAATTTTTCCTTTATGGGGTGAAGGTACGACAAATGTGATTGAACGCTTTATTTCCTTAGGCTATAAAACGATTATTACATGTGTTGATTTAACTAGATTATCAGAAGAATTTTCTGGTAAAGAAATAGACAATCATTTAATCAACGAACTCCCAAAAGAGGTTGATCCTTGCGGTGAGAATGGAGAATACCATTCTTTTGTATTTGATGGTCCTATTTTTAAGAATCCTATTCAGTTTGGCATCGGAGAAAAGAAGCTAACTGCTGATGTTTATACAGGAGAAACTAGATTTTGTTATACAGATTTAGTTCTTGTTTAAAGTATGATTAATATTGAGAAAATAAAAGTTTTAAAATAGACTGTTAATTTGAAACAGTCTATTTTTGTGGTTTTAATAACGAACTAAAAATAACATTGAAATTGTTCAAATTTACTGTTTTTTCAAATTTGGGCCCCAAGGTGGCTCTGCTCCTGCATCCATCGTAATATTTTGCTTCGTTAATCCGACTTTCTTAGCATAATCATCTAACATTTCATAAACGGTTAACCGATGAAAAGACCCATTGGTAAAACGTGGTTCATTTCTTCTTTTTGGATCGACAATCCATAGTGACACCGAGTCTCTAGCCGTATGATCATTAAATTCATTTATTGGTACACTAAAGTCAATCTGTTCATTATATCCATTTGCTACAGTGATAATAGTAACCTCTCCCATTTGCTTCTTCGGAAAAAGAGGATCCTTCTTCACTGTTACTTTTATTTTTGCAATTCCTTTTGAATCTGTTAATTCAGTACCTAGAACTTTACCTAATGAATTGATTACAATAATCCTAGCGCCTTTAATCGGTTGACCAGATTCTCCTGAGGAGTCAGCTGATGGTCCTACTTGGACTGTAAGTGTTGCAGAAACTTCATTCAACTTTTCTGCTAGCGTTAACTGAGAAATACTTAAAAAAATGAAAGTGCTCAAAATAGTTGTAATACATATTCTATTCATCTATTCACACCGAACCTTGTATATTCTTTTTTGTTTAGTTTAAATTGAATTACTAAAAACTATACTTTTAAAAAATGGAATGATAATTGTTTTTTATTGTTAGGTTAATTTTTTGTCAAAATAAAAATTAAAACATGAAGAAGTAGAGTTATTGTAAAGGGAAAGTTAAAAAATTCAATAATACCCATGTATATGGAGAGTTATAGATGGCTGATTACAGTACAAGGAAATGCTAAATAAATATCGAATTTTATAGTAGGTATTAAAATGTTGGAAAGGGAGTGGTGCCAAATGAAAACGAACTTATACTTGGTAAGACATGCGCATTCAACTTATACTCCTGATGAAATAGGCCGACCATTATCTAAAAGTGGATTTTCTGATGCAAATATTGTTACTGAACTACTACTAAAAGAAAAAATCGACTACGTTGTTTCAAGTCCATATAAACGTGCAATTCAAACAGTTGAAGAGATTTCCAAAACATTAAACTTAGAAATTATTATTGAAGAGAATTTTAAAGAGCGACTCCTATCACTCGAGCCTGTCCCGGATTTTGAAGATATAATAAGAGAAGTTTGGATGGACTTTAATAAATCGTGGAATGGTGGAGAGTCAAATTATACGGCTCAAAAAAGAGGAATAGAAGCAATAAACAAACTATTAAAAAATTATTCTGGTAAAAACATTGTTATTGGTACGCATGGAAATTTGATGGTACTAATTATGAATTATTTTGATCAAAAATATGATTTCAATTTTTGGAATGGACTTGCTATGCCTGATATTTATAAATTAACCTTTGAAGGTGAATCATTAGTTGAAGTGAATAGAATATGGAATTAAATTTAGTACACTTCTAATCCTTGAATAGTGATGCTGAACGTAAAAAAGGAGAGAAGGAGTTTTTACTCGATATATCTTCTTGATATTCTACTAAAAAATGCATTAATCGGATATGGTGAAAGAAGTTGACGATTCCTTATTTTTCAGGAAATTAACGAATCGTAGAATAAGAGATGATATAATATTTCTAAGAGATCTATCAATTGCTCAACATTTCGCTTCGTTAAATAGAGAAACGATTGCTAAAATCATCATTGAAAAATATTTTAAACTCGATTTTGATTCGATTAAAAAAATTGAATCGGTACATAATTATATCGACCTTCAAAACAATATTCTAAGAAAAGGTGCAATTTCAGCTAGTGAGGGTGAAGAAATAATCATTCCGTTTAATATGGCATATGGATGTGTTGTAGGAAAAGGTAAAAGTTCAAGTGAGTACAATTATTCAGCACCACACGGGGCAGGGCGAATAATGAGCCGAACTGACGCAGTCTATAAAGTCGACTTAGATGTTTATCAAAAAGCAATGAAGGGCGTATATACAACCTCTGTTAACAAACATACAGTCGATGAATCACCAATGGTTTATAAAAAGCCTAAATTAATATTAGAAAATATTACTGAACAGATTGAGATCGATTTCTTCATGAAACCGGTTTACAATCTAAAAGCTGATAAATAACCTCTCTATTAAGAGAGGTTATTTTAATTTTTATTATTCAAATCTATAAAAATATTAATCAATTAAGTTCTTTCTCCCCACTATCAGTATAAAATTATAT
>NZ_NTZO01000167.1 GCF_002559405.1 Bacillus sp. AFS001701
GTCCATTCTGGTAATGATTTAAGTTTAATATTTAATGTTAAATTGATTTTAGCAATTTTTGCTTTTTCTTTATTGATAATATTAATTTTATGTTCTCCGTATAATGTTTCAATTGAAAAATTGTTTTTTAAATTCTCTCCGTTTGTTTTTTGCTCCTTCTTGATATCCAATTTTTGTGATTTATCATTATTTTTATTTGGTTCATTTACCAAAAACTCATAATATCCTTTCTTATTTTTTTCAGTTAGTGTTTTTAAAATATACCCTTCTTTGTTAGTTATTTTTAATTTAACTTTGTCACCTTTAAATATTGCTAGTCCATTTAATTGTATTTCGCCTTCATTATCTAGATTGATGGTTGGAAGATATATATCAGTACCTTTGTCATAATATTGTGACTCGAGAGAGTGTAAGTTTGTTTCTGGTAGACCATCATATTTGTAACCTTGCTCAATTACATTGGTTAAATAAAGAGGAGTCTTCTTTAATAACGGTTTCATAACTTCGTCTATCGGTATTTCACTAACAGCAAATGATACATTAAGAATAACAGGATCTTTACAGACTGATTCTATCACTTTAGAAATACCTAACTTACTATATGTATCCCCTAAAATGAATGTTTGAATTTGTCCCATTACATTGTGATATTGAGATTTATAGCCAATATTAGCTTTTAATTCTGCAGGGTCTTTAGCAAGTACTGAGACCATTGTAGCTTTTTTATCTTCCGTATAATTAGGAAAAATAACACTAGATTTAAGCATGCCATTTTCTACATCAACTCCAGCTATATGAATGATACCGATTTCATCAATGATATTTTTAGGAATACATCCATTTAATAGGAAACATAAAATGATTGATAGAACAATTTGAATAATGAATTTTACTTTCCTTTTGGAATTTTTCAATCTATTCATCATTCAAATCCCCTCTTGGCTTCGGATTATTATATTTTTTATATTTTTCATGTATTTGTGGGTGGAGATAACTTGGTCTAGTATTATTTTTTTTAAAAGGTAGTCTAAAGATTGTATCTGAAACTGAACTTCTTAACGGAAACAGTGGAACCAAATAAGGTGTCCCAAATGATTTCAATCTAAATAAATGTCCCAATATTAATACAAAACCTACCATAATTCCTAATCCTCCAAATAAAGAGGACAATATTATAAAAAGAAATCTTAATACTCGAATTGTATTTGAAATGACAAAAATAGGTGTAGTAAATGATGCCAATGCTGAAAGCGCAACAATGATTAATAAAATATTACTTGTTAATGCAGCAGCAACAGCAGCTTGTCCAATTACGATACCTCCTACTATTCCTAAAGTTTGTCCAACCTTTGTTGGTAATCGTGCCCCAGCTTCACGTAATAACTCAATTGTAAGTTCTAAAAAAATGACTTCTAGAAAGGGGGGGAATGGCACATCAGCTCTCGATTCTATAATTGGTCCTAATAAAGCCTTTGGGACCATTTCATAATGAAATGTTAATAATGCAATATAGATTGAAGAAGAAAAAACAGAAAAAATCACACCTATAATTCGAATAAATCGAAAAAAAGAACCTAAAACCCAGTTTAAATAATAATCTTCTGGAGAAGTAAAAAAATCTAACAATGTTGAAGGGCCTGATATTGCATAAGGTGTTCCATCGCTAAATATTGCAACTTGACCACTAGTAATTGCATAAGTAATCCGATCAATTCTCTCTGTTGATAAATAAAGAGGGAAGGGAGTATTTTGATTATCCCTAATAATTTGATCTAAAGTAGAAGTATCCCAAACAATATCAAAATCAATACTGTTTAACTTTTCTTTTACTGTTTCAATATATTTGACGTTCGTAATTCCATCTAAATAGGCAATCATAACTCTGGTTTTTGATAATGATCCAATGATTATTTCTTCCGTTACAAGTTTTGGTGAATTAATTTTTCTTCTTAATAGGTTAATGTTTGTATCAATATCTTCTACAAAACCCATTTTAGGTCCTACGACACTAAACTCATTTTCAGAATCATTAAATTGTCTTAAACCTGTTAAACCATTATTAAGATTAATTAATAGAAAACTTGACGAATCACTTTCAATTTGTACAATGACTTGACCTTTATATAATTTATTTTCAATCTCTTTTAAATCATCTGTAATACTCATCTCTTCAAGTGGCAATAGATCTTGAAGTTCCTTTAAAGTACTGATTTTTAAATCGATATCTTTTACTTTTAAATTGGGTAGAAATATATTTTGCATTAGCTCATGATTAATCAAAGTAGAAAAGTATGTAATCAGTATTTTCGTATCGTTAATTGTTTTTTCTATTTGACTAAAGTCTCTTGATTTCCTTGCAATCTTAATAAGCCCATCGAATGATAATATTTGTTGGCTATTCATTTTCATTTCACCCTAATTGATTATTATCAATTATTCTTTGTTTTGGATCTCAGAACTATTCATAATAGATTCTTCGGGAATTGAAAAGTCTAATATATTTTGGTATCTGTGAGCCTGCCTAAACGTTTTTAACATATGAGAATCGTAAAACAATTACATTACTTTAACTAGTAAAACTTTTAAATATTAGGCTCTGTCAAAGTAAAATGTTGATATTCGATATTTCAAAAATGACTGTCAATTTAGACAGTCATTCTACGATCTTATTCAAATAAAGCATGCATTAGCCATCCATGAATAAAAGATTCACAACAGTGAATGAAAATGGCTGTACTCCATCACTTATTGTGCCCTCTTCAGAACATGAAAAGAGACGAATAAGTGACCTTTTTGTACAACTAACTGGCGCGTTAGCCAACCATGAATTAATAATTCACCACAGTGAATGGAAGTTTTTAACTTACTTCCATAGTAGTTGAGTAACATAGGACTACTTCGGTAGTCCCTTTTTTATTGCGCTAACTGGCTGTTAAATTGATAAGGCAAGGGGTTTAAATTTTATAAGATGGAATACTAATTAATAGAAATGACTCATACTTGGACTATCTATAATATGAGGTGAAATTAATGAGGAAAATTATCATTCTTTTTATTGTAATAATTAGTGGTTACTCAATTTACTACAATAAACAATATCATGTGAAAAATAACAATAAGTCGATTCAAACTTATGTAGAGAAATTTATTAATAGAGATGAAGAAAATGAAATGGATCCTAAAATAATCGAAGTTGTTCGATTGGGGGATTCAAAAACTTATTTGGCTTCGTTTGTTAGTGAAAAAATGCTAGGGTACGCGATGCCTTTTAGTTTAGGTTCTAAATAAATGAAATCGTCGGTTTCTGTTCGGATGTATTTCTTGTATTCTGCATATAGTTTTTTCGGTCTTCGGGTTTCGTAAATTCCATTAATCCAGCTGGTGAGCCATCTTCAAACGAAAGCAGTACACCAAATTCTTTTTTTCGCAATCCAGTTATATAAATATTATTTTCATACTTATAGGCAATCACCTTTTTCCAATCATGTGACCGACTACCAGGACGATATATTGAATCTGCTTTCTTTAAAACAATCCCTTCGAAGTCTTTTTCTTTAACAAGATCAAAATACTCGCTTCCTTGACCTTCTATGTGTTGGACAAACGCAATTCTCTTATCATCTGTTAAGATACTTTCTAGCAAGGGTACCACCAGCAAAACGCGGATTTACAACGTTAAGGAACATATGAGTATAAAAAACCTAAAAATGAAGACAAGCGTGTTGATATATGTGATGACTATATCAACACGCTTGTCCATGATCAACGGGCTTATACCGTTTTATTGTAAAAATAAATGATCTTATATTGGGGGATAGGGCCAACTATTTTGGACGCCACCATCGATAACGATGACTTGACCGGTAATGTACGAGGCAGATCGACTACTTAAGAATAGCAATGAGTCTGCGACCTCTCTTGGTTGTGCTAGGCGTCTCATTGGAATGACTGCTTCAGTGGCTTCACGTTTACCGGATGAGTCGAGAAAGGCTTCCATTCTAGGGTTGCCTATGACTCCAGGGGCTACGCCGTTTACGCGAATTCCCTTTGCTGCAAATTCTACTGCCGCACTTCGAATCAAGGAAATTTGTGCCGCCTTGGCTGCAGCATAAGGTGCATTATTCGGAAGACCAGCAAACCCTCCCGCTGAGGTTACGTAGGTAACACTTGAGCCAGGGTTAAGTCTGTGTATTGCTTCTTTGGCCACTCTTCTTGCATGATCAAAGACAATTTCAAAATGCCATTTCCAGTGTGCTTCATCCGCTTCTGCAATGGGTTTCGGTTTTAGCATGCCGACCACATCAATGACACCATGGAGAGAACCGAATGTTGATTCAGCTTTATCAAAGACCTCTGCGATTGCTGTGGGATTAGTGACATCCATTGTAATGGCGAGAGATTGTTGTAACTTCGCGGCTACGGTTTTTGCAGCTGCTTCGTCAATGTCAGCGCAGACAACAGAAGCACCGTTGTGATCAAGTTTTTGCGCGATTTGTTGTCCAATACCGCTTCCTGTTCCTATTACAAGAAAAGTGGTGCCGTTAAGGTCGGGGTATAAGGCAAACTCATTGGGTGCGTCGCTTATATGGTTCAATATTGTGCCTCCTGTTTTGTTTTATTCAATAGAGGACGATAGATGAGTTCAAGGTCATCCGATAGCATTGATTTTACGTCTTGACTCCGTTTGTCGCAGAGAATTTCATCTTCCTCATTTTTAATACCCTCAAAAATAGCTTGGGCAATAACATCCGGTGTGATTTTCGGGCCATTGATATGTTGTGTCATCGGAGTATCCGTGTAGCCGAGTATCACGCCAGTTACACCAACGCCATATTGAGCAAACTCTAATCGTAATGAGTTGGTATATGACCAAGCGGCTGCTTTTGATGCTGCATATCCTGCGTGCGAGGGAAGGGCAACCCAAGCAGTGACTGATAAAAGGTTGATTAAACGGCTGTTGGCGCGTTGACGAAGAGACGGTAAAAATGCATGAGCAAGTCTTAACATACCGAAGCAGTTGACTTCGAATTCGTCTTTGGCCACCAGAATTCCTTCTTCGGGATTATTAACAGGATGGCGTAAAATACCTGTGGCATTAATAACTAAGTCAAGTGGTCCTGTGATATTGACAGCCGAAGCGACGCTGGCTGGATTGGTAACATCGATACTTACTGTCAGTGGCATAGTGCTTTCATGCATTACTCCACGGAATACTTTTGCACCTGCTTGCGTAAATAGTTGGCACAGTGGCTGACCTATCCCACCGTCTGCGCCGGCTATAAACACAGATTTTCCGTTCATGTCCATGTTAAATTTCTCCTAAGACATCGCCGAATTCCAACTCGGCACGACTACGTGTTTGAAAACCACGTTCGTTGAGGGCGGCAATGCGCGCTGCGCTTGAGTCATCACGGGCTAGAATTTGGAAAAAGCCAGAGTCCACTTGAACGTCTTCTTTTGGTGGAAGTCCTGCGGCATTGATTCTTCTTTTGGCAAGTCGAACCGCTGCTTCTGGGAATTTAGCAATTCTTTCAGCAAGTGCGGTGACAAAAGGTAATAGTTCATTTTGAGGAATTGCTCGATTGATTATTCCAATGCGTTCAGCTTCTTGAGCATTCCAATCGTCTGATCCTAGGATGACTTCCATAGCATTACCACGGCCACATAGGCGTACAAGATGTTGAATGGCGCCGGCACCAGGATAGACGCCAACTCCGATCTCAGGTTGACCGATAACTCCATGTTCAAGCGAAGCAAAACGCATATCACAAGCATATAGAAATTCCCCACCAGCACCTCGTGCACGTCCTTCTAACATAGCGATAGTAACGGGGCGAGACTCGCTTAATCGACGATACAGCGCACCAAGACTAATGTCATCTGGCCCACCTGATGTCGCGGCTACTGCTGTGTATTCTGCGATTTTGTTCATGTCAACGTGGGGAATGAAAAAGTCTGGATCTGAGCTACGGAAAACGATAACTCGACATTTATCATCTTTTTGTGTTTCGTCAAGCAGCGTGATGAGATCGCGAACGAATTTTTCATCGATCAAGTTCATTGGCGGGTTGTCGATGCTTACCCACAAAACGCCGGCTTTTAATTCAGTGGTCATTGATTTGAATGTTACTTTCATAATTAAGGATCTCCTTTTACTTTAAAATAATTAGTGAATTCAAACTAATATCACTATACTGAAAATATTAACAATGTCACTTGCAAATTGCAACTGAAATAACTATACTGAAAATACTAACAATTTAACTTGCGAATTGCAACTAGTATCACTAAATTGAAAACGCTGACAATTCGCGAGTTAAATTTTATTCTATTAATTAAGGGGTTAAGGAGGAACATAATGAAAAGTAATAACGCTCTAGAAGACATTACAATGAAGGCAACACAGACAAATGGGAACAAGGAGAGAAGGCGCATTTTATTTGCGACGGGGATTGGAACCGCGATTGAATGGTATGACTTTTTCCTTTATGCACAGTGCGCCGCAATCGTGTTTGGGCCACTGTACTATGAGGAATTTGGCGCTCAGTCCGCTTTCCTATTGTCATTAGCAACAATCGGTATCAGTTTTTTATTCCGTCCACTGGGTGCAATCCTTGCAGGCCATTTTGGTGATAAAATTGGGCGTAAACGTATGTTGGTAATTACGTTGTACGTGATGGGGGGGGCCACAATTTTGATTGGTTTTATTCCAACAGCCGCTCAAATTGGATTTGCCGCTCCAGTCTTACTCATATTGCTGCGGATCATTCAAGGCTTATCTGCAGGAGGTGAGTGGGGTGGAGCTGTATTGATGGCAGTTGAGTCAGCACCGAAGGGGAAACGTGGTCGATTCGGTGCGTCTCCGCAAATAGGCGCACCAATGGGTTTGTTGCTCTCAACAGGCGCTCTTGCTGGTATGACAGCGATTGTAGGCCAAGAAGCATTTTTGGAATGGGGCTGGCGAGTACCATTTTTAATGAGTGCTGTTTTGATCTATGCAGGTAATAAGGTTAGACGCCGTGTTGATGAGTCTCCTGTTTTTGTTCAAATGGCGAAGGAAGGGGCTACTCGTCGTCTACCAGTAAGACAATTATTTCGTAATAATGCATTGTTAGTGATTATATCAGCACTAGTTTACGCGGGTAATAGTGGGCCATCTTATATAGTGGCAGGAGGGTTTTGGCAGAGTTATGTTACTTCCGCAACACACCCATTTCCTTTAAGCCAAGGAACGGCTTTTGAGATTGTTACTTTTTCCGGTTTGTTTTGGGTTGTCGCTGTTTATATTTCTGCTGCGCTTTCTGATCGTATTGGTCGGCGTAACACTTATATCATTGGTTGGATAATGATATTAGTGGCTACGTACCCACTGCTTCTCTCAATGCAGAGTGGTAATGTCTGGTTCCTATTCTTTGGCGTTACTGTTTATCAGGTTGCAATGATGTTTACATATGGGCCAATGGCTGCCTATTTTGCTGAGCTATTTCCTGCCAATGTACGTTATTCCGGTATTGCCATCTCATATTCGATTGGAGCGATTATAGGTGGTGCATTTGCTCCGATGATTGCAGCGGTTTTAGTTAAATCGACCGGGTCATTATATTCAGTGGGTATCTATATTGGTGTTTTAACTTTAATCAGTCTAGTGGCGACACTGATACTTAGAAATCGCTCAGATGTTGATCTGAGTCCTGAATCGGCTGATTATTCATCATCACCATTTTATGGCTTAGGCTCATCGAGCAAGAAGATTACTAAGCCAGGTGCATAACTTAATAATTTATATTACTCAATTCAAAGGAAGGTAGTAACTATGGATACTATAAGAACGGATATTAATATTTCTCTACCAGATGGCGTTAATCTCGGTGCTTGGTTGTATACACCGAGCACCGAGGGCCTGCATCCTGCCATTACTATGGCACACGGCTTCGGAGGTACCAAGTATCATGGTATTGAGCGTGTTGCACGCCGCATCGCTGAAGCTGGGTTTGTCGTTTGTTTGCATGATCATCGAGGGTTTGGTGACAGTGATGGAGAGCCTCGCCAAGACATCGATCCTTATCGTCAAATTGAAGATTGGCGTCGCGTGATTTCGTATCTTCAGACATTAGATGTCGTTAACCCTGAGAAGATTGGTATCTGGGGTACTAGTTATTCAGGAGGACATGCAATTGTATTAGGCGCTACCGATCGCCGAATTCGTGCTGTTTATACTCAAGTACCAACGACAAGTGGTTTTGAGAGCGGACGTCGACGTATCGCTCCTCATTTGGTTGCTCAAGTTGAACGAGAGTTTGCGGCTGATGAAGTTGCTCAAGCAAAAGGTCATCCCCCAGTTTCACAACGCTTGGTGAGTGCCAATCTTGAGGAGCGCGCTTCCTACCGTAGTTCAGATGCTATCGCTTTTTATTTGCAGGATATTCCACCGGGAAAATGGGACAATATCGTCACGATTCAATCTAATCGCCGTGCTCGCTCATACGATCCAGGGCATTGGATTGATCAAATATCTCCTACGCCTCTTTTAATGGTGGTGGCTACTGAGGATACTATTACGCCTGCTGATTTAGCGCTATCAGCATATGAGCGTGCGCTTGAGCCGAAGGAGCTGCTGATGATCCCGGGTGGCCACTTCGATCCATATTTGATTGGTTTTGAGCAGACCTCTAGTGCAGCTGTAGCCTTTTTTAATAAAAATCTAAAAGGGTAATTGATAGGCTATTAGGGATAGTTGAAGATATTTGCTCAAGGTTAGTTTGATTTATTAAGTTATTGATAGTCTAATGCCGAGAGCAAATATTTTTCGCATAAGTTTATAGTGGTAAACGCTGGTAATTGCGCTTGATATTTGTTTAGTATGAGTTGAGAGCGCTATTGATTAGTCATATTGCCCATATTTGATAGTTGCTAGCAGACTGCCATAAGGTATTCGTTTAATGTAACTTGGTTCGTGCTAAACTCAGACACTTGGTTAGGGATAAGATTAATTTGTTTTATAAGCGTCAATAGCCCCTTATCCTGATTTTGGGATAAGGGGCTATTTGACGCTTACTTTGTTTTGATGTAACTTATAAGTAGTAATATCTGGATACAATAGCTTATATCAATAGAAGAAGGGGTTAATTAAAATGAAACACAGCGATTTTGCTAATTCTCCATGTCCTATCGATAGGAGCCTTAACGTTGTTGGTGACACATGGACTTTACAGATATTGCGAGATGCAATGCATGGCGTAACTCGATTTAATGACTTTCGCTCCCACATTGGTGTAGCAACGAATATTCTTTCTGCACGTTTACAGAAATTAGTCAATGAGGGGATTTTTGAGGTTCATAAATCAGAGATGGGTAATTCCCATAATTACATATTGACTGATAAAGGCCGCGATCTTCATTTGGTTCTATCAGCACTGCGCCAATGGGGACAGCAACATTTATTCGATGATAGTGAAATGATTAACCGGGCCATTGATGCCAAAACAGGCCTTTCACCTAAGCGGATGATGTTATTAGCTGAGGATGGACGAGAGCTGAGTCCTGAAGATCTTCTTGTCGTGCAATCCCTTCGATGTGATCCGATAGAAGATGCCACTGTTGTAGACACCCCTCGTCGCCGTTCTAATACAAATGTTGAAAAATCAAGTTTAGAGAATAATAAAACTGCTCTTAAAAAGTAGTATTGGTGTTGATGTTGTTTGGGGTACTGCCAGCAAAACGCCAAAAATATACGCTAAGAAATCGTTCAGAAAATCAGAAGTAGCTGGACACCTTAGCGTATGTTTTCTGCTAAATGTTAGCGAGACCCCTTTTTAAACACAAGATTAAGGACGCCAAACAGGACTGTGAAAATCACGCCTAGTAAGGCACAAGTAACCGTAACTGTTAATGGATCCATCATTTCTTTACCTCAATTCCGAAACGGTTCTTGTATGCCAGTAAGTTAAACTGGTACCCATGTCAAGGACACATGAATAAAAGAGTTAAGAAGCAGCTAAGAGATGATTCCTATATTGTGGTCTTACCCCTGTCAAGTAGACAGTAATAGATTAGATGCCTTTTCATTAAGCAGCCTTAGTTCTAAACTCTATAGGACTAAAGTTGTTTAATTTTTTTTGAGATCGTTTGTTATTGTTATACTTCATATATCTTTTTACGACTTTTAAAACTTCCTCTTTCTCATGAAACTCATTTCTATAGAAACATTCTGCTTTAAAATGGCTAAAAAAACCCTCTATACAAGCATTAGCATAACAATTACCTTTCCTAGACATACTTACTTTCATTTTGTATTTATTTAAAAGTAGGTTATATTTCTTGGAGGTGTATTGATACCCTTGATCACTATGTAGTAATGTATCGTGGACAACGTACGGGAATTCGACTTATTTTAACTTAAATTTCACTTAGCGTACAAAATTTCCGAAATGTTGGCGGTACCCCTTATTCCTTTTGCACTTCTTTTTACACCAAAAAAAGAAAGTTTAAACAAAGAAAATATCGAGTCTTATTAACTTAAAGCATGCGTTAGTTGAATTGCGATGTCTACTTCGGTAGACCTTTTTATGTGCGCCCAGCATGTACATCACCTATAGGTGCAAGTCCCGAGCTATGAAGGCAGTAGTAGTGGTTAGCCTAAGACAAGGGTGTCCGTGGTGACGCGGAATCTGAAGGAAGTCGGCGGCAAATTTCCGGCCTAAGGAACACGAACTTCATATAAGGCTAGGTAACATTGGATGAGGTTTCAATATAATGAAACAAAAGAATCGCTAAAGAAATAACTTGTATACAAAATATTAGTATACAAGTCACTTGTATGCGTGTTATAGTCAGAATAGTAAGAATATATAGAGTTAAAGAATTGAGGGCGGTAAAGGTAATGGACATATGTGTACATTTCCTTCTAGGAAAAGCTTTGCAAAAAGTAAATCAAATAAGTAAATCTAAGTTATCACCTTATGGTGTTACGCCAGTTCAATTCGCTTTGCTTAATATCCTTTGGAAAAAAGACGGACAGGTTGGTGCTAAACTGGGTAAAGTGCTTCAGTTGGACAGTGCGACAATCACTGGGTTACTTGACCGATTGGAAACCAATGGGTTTATCGAAAGACGAGTTATATC
>NZ_NTZO01000066.1 GCF_002559405.1 Bacillus sp. AFS001701
TGGAAATCAACATCACTCTACTCCTTTTACGAAAATTTGGTAATTTAATTGACAAGGTTGTTTTTCAACAGCGTGAACCCTAAATTATTAGGGTTTTTATGTTCATCCAAGATCTTTACTAAAAGAATAAGATAGCTTTTTATACTCCATTTTATGCTCATAAAAACGGTGCGCATTTATTCTTTGGACACCGGATTGTAGTGTTACTAATTGACATCCATTTCTACTACCAAACTCAGAAATAAAATCAAGTAATTTCTTACCGTATCCATTTGAGCGTTTACTTTCATCCGTCACTAAATCGTAAACAAATACATGTCTACCGTTATAGAAATTTGTTAATATACTAATTCCAGCGACTGCAACCGTCACACCTTGATCTTCTAACCCAAATAATTGATAGCCCTGTTTTTGCATTTCTTCATACAAACTAAAAAATGATTCTTCATTTAAATGGGTACGAAGTTGTTTTAATACTTCAAAGCCTTTTCTTAACTCTTCTTTTGTTTCGTAAAGTTTTACTGAAATATTAGTCATTCTAACACTCCTTATTAATCTTTTTACGATACACTAATGACATTTTCACCAGTTTCAGCTTCTCTTTTAAATAATCTTGAATAAACACCATCTTTTTCTAATAAAGAATGATGCGTACCTTCTTCGACTACTTTCCCATTTTCGAGTACAACGATTCGGTCCGCTGTTAATACGGTAGATAATCGATGTGAAATTACGATGACAGATTGTTTTGATTTTCGCTGTTGAATCGCTTCATTTATTTGTAATTCTGTAATCGGATCTAAAGCCGAACTTGCTTCATCTAAAATAAGAATCGGAGAGTTTTTAACTAAAGCTCTTGCTAATGATAATCTTTGTTTTTGACCACCAGATAATAGAGCCCCTCGTTCACCGATTGATGATTCTAGACCGTCTGGTAATGAATTTAAATAGTCTGATAACCCACTATCTTTTAGAGCCTGAATCATTTCATCATCTGTCACCGATTCATTTCCTATACGAATGTTATCAGCTAAACTACCATTTCTTAGTTGTACATCTTGCGAAACAAACGAGATCGCATCTCTGATCCACTTTGCATTTGCTTTTTCAATTGGTAAACCATCTACTTCAATAGTTCCATTATTTAACGGATAGAAACCTAATAACAAATCTACAATTGTTGATTTTCCAGCACCACTTGGTCCTACTACGGCCACTGCTTCCCCTGGTTTCACATGAAATGACAATCCATTTAACACAAATTCTTCCTTCGTTGGATAGGCAAATTTAACATCTTTAAATTCAATTAACCCATTAACAGAATTTAATTTTTCACCTTCTTGTACTTCAAATTCTGAAACTTCTTCAGCTAACAATTTTTCAGAACGATCTAATGCTGGACCAGTTCTACGTACTGATAGCCAGTTTCTTAGCATTCTTTGAATTTCGTTAGCCGCAATGGTCACAAGCCCACCTGCCGTATACATTTGTCCAGTTGTGATTTGATTATTTGAAATTAGTAAAACACTTATAAAATAGACAGCAGCTAAAGCAAAACCATTATAGCTGCCAATTACGACAATTGATTGCATTCTTGCTTTTAATTCGATAATCGATTCCTTAATAAATGATTTACGGATATCGGCGACACTTTGAATCTCATAATCCGTTGCACCAAGAATTCTCGAAAGTTGGATCCCTGTTACTGATTCTCGTAATCTTTCTAAATAACGTGACGCTTCATTTCTAGCTTTAGCCGAAGCAATTCTAGTACGAGCTCCGACTTTATTAGAAGTCCAGTAAAATAAAACACCTAAAACTACACTCGTAATCATTAAATAAGGATTAATCCAAAGTAAGACAATACTATATATAAATACTCCTTGCACAGAAGCCATAAAAGTAGAGCCTTCCCATGCTAAAAAGTTATGCAAAGTATCTGGGTCATCAGAAACTCTTGCTAATAATTCACCAGATTTAGATTGATGAAAATATGAATAAGGTAAAATTTGCAAGTGCTTAAATAAGCGTAGCTTTTGCCAGTTTGTAACAGATTTAGCAATATGATGACAAAAATACTCATCAATGACCATTAAAATTAAATCTAGAATTGCAGCAATAACAAGCAACCACATTAATCCCCATAGTAATGCATTGTCATGATTTGGAATTATATGATCAATTAACCAACCCGTTCCTAGAGTTGGTATTAATGCTGCACAAACTTGACTTAAAGCAATTACAAATGAATCTGCAAATACCCATTTTTTATGAGGTTTGAGAAAGTTTATGACTCTTTTTCCATCGCCTATTTTTTTAGTATTTTTCTGCATCATACAGCACTCTCCTTTTCTAGTTCACTGTATTGTGCCATATATAATTGATAGTACTGACCTTTTAATGATAATAATTCTTCATGTGTTCCTTGTTCGGCAATACTTCCTTTATCTAATAATAAAATACAATCAGCATCCTTTACTGTTACAAGTCGATGTGCAATCGTAATTGTTGTACGACCTGGGATTAACTTTTCAAGCGATGATTGTACCTTTTCCTCTGTTTCTCCATCTAATGATGATGTAGCCTCATCGAAAATTAATACTGGAGGATGACGTAAAATTGCTCTTGCAAGAGCTACTCGTTGTCTTTGACCACCAGATAATTTTAGCCCTCTCTCACCAACAATCGTTTCAAAACCTTCCTGTAGTGACTCAACTAAATCAGATAGGTCCGCTGCCTCAACAGCAAGCCCAAGTTCTTCATTAGTTGCATTAGGTTTGGCATACAGTAAATTTTGCTTTAATGTACTATTTAAAAGGAAAGTCTCCTGAGAAACGACTCCAATATTTTGGCGTAATGATTGATAATCATGTGTTGATAAATCTTTACGATCAACAAAAATCGAACCTGAAGAAGGCTGATATAATCCTAATAATAACTGAATTAAAGTACTTTTTCCTCCACCGCTGGAACCAACAATCCCAATATGTTGACCAGCTTTCATTGAGAACGAAACATCTTTTAATACCTCTTCAGTTGAATTTGGATACGTAAAACGAACATTTTTAACTTCTATATCCCCTTTCACTTCTCCAAATTTCGGTAAATCATCAGGCTGTTCTGCAGGCAAATCAAAATACTCATAAATTCTTTGAAGTGCTGGAATTGCTTGTTGAATTGTTAACGCATTTTCAGCTAAAGAGCGAACTGGCATAAACATAGTTGGGATAAATCCTAAAACGGCGATTAATGTACCAATTGTAATTTCATGCTGCCAAATCGAATATCCACCAATCAAAATAATGACCCCTGGCGCACCATTATTAATCACATTTCCTAAACGCCAATTAACCTTCCCAATTAAAGCCAAGCGAATAGCAAATCTTTTCCAAACAGACAATTTATCTTCTAATTTTTTATTTTCTATATCCTGCGTTTGAAACGTTCGCACTAAACGAACTGACTCAATACTTTCTTGAGTATGATTATACAAATCAGCACTCATATCACGAGCTATAGCTCCCATTTTTCTTACTTTTTTACCAATCATAAAAGAAGGAACTAAATAAATTGCAAATACAATGAGCATGACCGCTGCTGCAGGCCAATATAAAGGAAACACCGCTATAAATGCTGCAATAGCCGCAATTACTTGTTGAATAAAACGTGGAACAACTGTATTATTCAAGTTTTGAACAGACTCTACATCATGCGTTAACCTATATAACATATCCCCTCTTGGTGTTGTTGAAAAAAACGTCATCGGTGCTTTTTGAAGCTTTGTAAATGCACGTAACTGCATATCTGTAATTACATCTAGACCAATTTTTACTTGAATAAATTCTTGTAATGATTCAAAACCGACCTTAAATAAGAATGAAAGCATAATCCCTAAAATTAAATAAAAGATTATTTTTGAATCAGGACCACCTACAATCTCATCGACCAACTTACCAGTCAAAATCGGCGGAATAATCGCAAATGCGCCAGCAATTAATGAACATGCAAAAGCAATTAGAAATACTTTCCAATATGGTTTAAAATGATTAACTGTTTCGATTAAAATTTTCATCTATTGCCATCCGTTGCCAAAACCTTATAAAAATCTATAAGAAATTGTTTATTTCCCTGTTCAATGTATCTGATTTTGCCGAAGCTACTTTCGTTTGATATAACACTCCGAGGGCGTAAATTCGGAAACAACGACTCCTACATATTAGCAATAACATTTGATGTGTTAGTTTGTTAATTGATAGCGTGCTAGATTTATAGCAGCATTTAAATCCCGATCTACTTCAAAGCCACACGTAAATTGAAATACTCTTTCGGAAATCTTTAGGTTTTTTTTTATATTGCCACACTCTGAACACTTTTTAGAAGAGGGATACCATAAATCAGCTTCCACAAATTCGATTCCATACTTTAAGCATTTATATTTAATTTGCTTCTTGAATTCATTTAAACACTGTTTGGCTATTGCTTTAGATAAGTGTTTATTCTTCATCATATCTTTAATATTTAAGGTTTCCATCAAAATACGATATGGTTTGGTTTTCACTATATCGCTTGTCGCCTGATGAAGATGATTCTTTCTGATATTTGATATTCTTCTATGTAGAAGTCGTATTTTTCTCTCGATTTTTAAAATGTTGCTCGTTTTGACAAAACGGTTTCCCTCCTTATTCATCTCATATTTACGAGAAACCCGACGTTGCAACCTACGTAACCGTTTCTCGATTTTCTTTATATAACTTGTTTTATTAATATTCTTCTTTCTTGTTCCATCTGAACAAACAGCTAATTCCTTTACACCGACATCAATTCCTAATGAAACATCGGATAGTTCAATTTGTAGGATTTCTTGTTCAATTCCAACTGCTAAATACCAATACTTCCCGTCAAAATGGATACGAGGATTCAAGTACTTTTTACTCATTGGTATTTGTTCGGATGTTTTAATCCATCCTACTTTTTCTATTAATACTCGTTGCTCTTTTACGACCAATTTAAGAGCGTCATTATAAAAAGATGCTCTGGACTTTCTCTTACTCTTATATTTTGGTTTCGATGATAACCCAGAAAAGAACTTTTTATAGGCAATACAAAGATCTTTAATTGCTTGTTTTGTAATATTATTTGATACTTCGTATAACCACTTAAAATCTTCAGTTTATTTTAAAACAGTTAACTCTTTCCTTATGACTCTATCGTTTTTAAATTTCCCCTCTTTTTTATAATTTTCTTCTTGCTTTTCTAGTGCCCAATTATATGCTCATCTGACTGTACCAACAGATTTCCAAAGTTGTTCTTCCTGTACTTTATTTGGTAATAATCTTACTTTCTTGGCAAGAATCATTTTTGAAAGATGAGTACGACCAACAGGTACTTGGCAGGTATTAGATTTGTATATGTTCGGCGGCTAATCCTATCTTCTTATCAAATGCTGTAAATAAAGATATATCCAAAATATTACCTCTCATTTATTGAAACACGCCACCGAATAGGTATGGATAAACAAATGTAACATTTTTGTATATTTTTATAAGTTTGAGAAAACGAATACACAACCCCTAACCTGTAACATTTTACATTATTTTCTAACTATTTTCACTATTAAAATTTTTACCAGGATTAAAGTAATGTTATTTATAAATGGATCTGGTGAGATATGTTTGTATTCTTATGTTGTTTAAAACGTTTCTCTCCGAAGTACTTTCCTATCCTCTTCCTTATTCCTTTTAAATGGTCTCAAATACATTTTAATCTTTCAATTAATCTATTTCTTCATAAAATTGATTGAACATTCGTACACTATTAGTCTTTAGGTTATAAAAAAAATCTACAACTTAAGTCGTAGATTTTAAGATTTTTTATTTATTACATTTAATTTGTTTTCTAAGAATTCTTGAGATTTTCCTTTTGGTATACTCAAACTCTTAAATTCCTCATTTTTTATTAACTTAGCAATATAAACGATTTGACCAATATGATTACCGTAATGACTAATTTGTCTATGTATGGCTTGTAAAACAGTATGATCTTCACCACGAATTTTAATTGTTTTTAATACATCATCTTCTTGAAGACTCTCTAAAGTGTTAAAAACAACATTCCATCCTTTATTCCAATCAGCTAATAACTCATCCTTTGATTGGTAAATCCCCTCAAATTCAACGTCACGATTTCGCCATGGTTTTTCACCATCCGTCGTGAGAAAATCCGTCCATCTAGAAATCATATTACCACTTAAATGCTTTACAATTATGGAAATACTATTTGATTCACTAGATGGCTGTATGTGTAACTCCTCATAATTTAGCTGATCCATTGAACGATCTCCAAGATTTTTTATCCCTTTGAATTCCTTTAAACTATTCGAAAGAAATTGTTTTGCGATTGACATACTTGGCCCTCCAATATTAAAGTTTCTTTCAATCAATTTTATGAATAGTTTAAAAACTTATTAATTATTTATCAAATAATATGTTTGGGAGTATGGTGTGAAAGTCGACTAATTTTGTTAGATTATTGAGTGAAAGTTTTTCATTTTGATTGCTGTTCTCTATTTTTAATAGCACTTCTGTCTATTTTATTTGCACTTCACTTTTTTTATTTGCACTTCTTTCTATTTTAATTGTAGTTTCGACGATTTTATTTGCACTTTCAGCCAATTTATTTGCAGTCCACTTTTCATTTGCACTCCAGAACGATTTATTTGCAGTCATCTTTTTTTATTTGCAGGAACTCACCCCACAAAAAAAAAGATGACTCCAAAAAGTCATCTTCCCTACTCTAAGTATTAAACTTCAACAGTCATCCAACTAGCATCTTGTGGATTTTTTCTCCATGCTGTTAGTTTTGCTACATGTTCTGCTTCGATTGAGCCTTGTTCTTTTGCTACTTCAACTAGTGTGTCATAGTCAGTAAGAGAATAGTAAGTTACGTCGTTTGTATCGAACTTCTCTACTGCCGCTGGTAGATTGTATGTGAAGATTGAGACTACTCCTAGTACTTCGCAGCCCGCTTCGCGTAAAGCTTCAACGCATGTGATTACGCTGCCACCAGTTGAGATTAGATCTTCTACTACTACTACTTTTTGTCCAGTTTTAATTGGACCTTCGATTTGGTTTCCTTTGCCGTGGCCTTTTGCAGAGCTACGTACATAGACCATTGGTAATTCCATTAAATCACTTGTCCATGCTGCGTGTGGAATTCCTGCAGTTGCAGTTCCAGCGATTACATCTACGTTACCAAATTTAGTTTGGATTAGTTCTACTAAGCCTTTTGCAATGTTTTTACGAATTTCTGGATAGCCAAGAGTTAGGCGATTATCACAATAGATTGGAGATTTGATTCCTGATGCCCAAGTAAATGGAGTTTCAGGTTGAAGGCTTACTGCCCCAATGCTTAATAAGTTTGCTGCGATATTCTTTTTCATATTGTTACGCCCTCCCATTGTGCAATTACTTCTTCATATGCTTCTACTGGATTTTCGCTTTTTGTAATACTGCGTCCTACTACAATATAGCTGCTTCCAAATTGTCTAGCTTTCTCTGGAGTTGTTACACGTACTTGATCATCTACACTATTATCTGCTAGGCGAATACCAGGTGTTACAGTAAGGAAGTTCTCACCTTTAACTGCTGCTTGAACTAACTCTACATCAAGTGGAGAGCAAACTACACCGTCAAGACCGCTTTCTTCTGTAATAGCAGCATATAGTTTAATCGAATCCTGTAAAGAAGAAATTCCTTGTTCATGGATTACTTGTTCTTCTGAAGTGCTTGTAAGTTGAGTTACTGCAATTAGTAATGGTCGTTTTTTTCCAGCAGGAGTTCCTTCTACTAGACCTTCTAATGCTGCCTTCATCATTTTCGTTCCACCAGCTGCATGAACATTAACCATGTCTACTTCTAGAGATGCGATATTTTTCATTGCATGTTTTACTGTATTTGGAATATCATGAAGTTTCAAATCTAGGAAGATTTGATGTCCTAATTCTTTTAATTCCTTTATGATCGCTGGACCCTCTTTGTAAAAAAGCTCCATCCCTACCTTTACATATAGAGACTTTTGAAATTTTTTTACAAAATTCATTACTTCATCTTTTGATGAAAAATCAAGCGCGATGACCACTTGTGATGACATGTTGTTTCCAGCTCCTTCCAATACATTCTTCAATTGACTGATAACCATATTTTTGTAGCACTTCAGGTAGTTCATCTATGATTGTTGGACAAACAAATGGATCAACAAAGTTTGCTGTACCTACACCGATAGCACTTGCTCCTGCTAGGAAAAACTCTAGTGCGTCTTCTGCATTCATAACCCCGCCCATTCCGATGATTGGGATGTTTACTACTTGGCTCACATCATGAATCATTCGAATCGCTACTGGTTTTATTGCAGGACCTGATAATCCACCAGTTTTATTAGCTAGAATTGGTTTACCAGTTCTTAAATCTAATCTCATCCCTAGTAACGTATTGATCATTGTTAAACCGTCTGCTCCTGCATTTTCAATTGCTTTTGCTATTTCAACAATATTCGTTACATTCGGAGATAATTTTACGTATAGCGGAACTTCGCTTACTTCTTTAACTTTCTTAGTTACTTCAGCCGCTGTTGCAGCATCCGTTCCAAATGCAATCCCACCACATTTTACGTTTGGACAAGAAATGTTTAATTCTAGTGCTTTTACATTACTTACTTTAGAAATTTCTTTTGCGACTGTTACATAGTCTTCAATAGTTGATCCAGCAATATTTGCAACGATTGGTACATCAAAATTTGATAACCATTTTAATTCACCGTCAATTACTTTTTCTAAACCAGGATTTTGAAGTCCTATCGCATTTAACATCCCCGCTTGAGTTTCAGCTACACGAGGTGTTTCATTTCCGTATCGTGTTTCAACTGTTGTTGCTTTTATCATAATAGCTCCAAGAATACTTAGATCGTAAAGATTTGCAAACTCTCTACCAAATCCGAAGCAACCAGAAGCTGGCATAATAGGATTTTTTAAATCTAAGCCAGGAAGTTTTGTTTGTAATGAAATCATAGTACTACCTCCTCAGCTTGGAATACTGGTCCATCGCTACAAATTTTACGATAAGACCCGTCTTCAGTATGACATACACATGCGAAACAAGCTCCGATTCCACAGCCCATTCGTTCTTCAAGTGAAATATATCCATCCTTCATACCTTTATACTGCTGTTGTAAAGCTTTTAACATTACAGTTGGACCACATGCAAAGTATTGATCAAATTGAAGCTCTTTTTCACGAATTACATCTGTTACGAATCCTTTCGTACCCAGAGTTCCATCTACCGTTGCCATAAAGGTTGGTCCTAATTCCGAAAATTCTTTTTCATAAAAAGCTACATTACTTGATGCAAATCCTAACACATGAATTACATTTACACCACGAGCTTTAAATTGTTTCGAAAGTTCATACATCGGAGGTACTCCAATTCCACCACCAACTAGTAGTGCTGTATCTCCTTCTGAAAGAGTTTCAACATCATAACCTTGACCTAGAGGACCTAATACATCAACTTGTTGTCCAACGCTTGCTTCTTTTAAAAGCTTCGTTCCTTCACCTTCTGCGCGGAATATCATCGTGAACTCACTTTTCTCTTTGTCGATCGAACATATACTGATTGGTCTTCTTAATAGTGGCGTTAGTCCACCAGTCACTTTTATATGGACGAACTGCCCAGGAGAGTGCATCTCCTGAACTAGTTCACCTTTTAATGTCATTTCGACAATTTGATGGGCAATTTCTCTGTTTGAGACAATTGTCATGAGTTCTTTTTTTATCATACTAATACGCCAGCCTTCATTTCTTTGTTTGGTAGTGCAGAAGTTGAGAATGTTAAGCTTTCAATTACTGATAATATTGCAGTTGCTGTATCTAGTGACGTTAAGCAAACTACTCCGTTTTCAACTGATTCACGACGAATTCTGAATCCATCACGAGCCGGTTTTTTACCTTTTGTTAATGTATTGATAACAAACTGTGCATCTCCACGCTTGATCATATCTAGCATATTGTCTTCATGTTCGTTAATTTTGTTTACCGCTTTTACTGGTACACCGTGGTTTTCTAAATGATTTTTAGTTCCTTCTGTACCGAATACTGTAAATCCAATTTCATGGAAGCGTTTTGCGATATTTACTACTTCTTCTTTATCTTTATCAGCTACTGTAATGATTACTGAACCGTGTGTTGGGATTTGCATTCCCGCAGCAATTAGTGCTTTGTATAATGCTTTTTGAAGACTTACATCTTTACCCATAACTTCTCCAGTTGATTTCATTTCAGGGCCTAATGTTATATCTACTGAGCGTAATTTAGCGAATGAGAACACTGGTGCTTTTACATATACTTCATTTCCTTCTGGGTGGTATCCTGTTGAATATCCGAATGAAGCTAATGTTTGACCTAAGATAACTTTTGTTGCGATATTCGCCATTGGTACATTTGTAATTTTACTTAAGAATGGAACTGTACGACTTGATCTTGGGTTTACTTCTAGTACAAATACTTCATCTTTATCTGTTACAACAAACTGGATGTTAAGTAATCCTTTAATATTTAAGCCTTTTGCAAGTTTAATTGTATAGTCGATTAATTTTTCCTTCGCAGCTTGTGATACATTTTGTGTAGGATATACTGCGATTGAATCTCCTGAGTGAACGCCAGCACGTTCGATATGCTCCATTATTCCAGGGATGTATACATCGATTCCATCAGAGATTGCATCTACTTCAATTTCTTTACCAGTTAAGTAGCGGTCGACTAATACTGGATGTTTTGGATTGATTTTAACTGCATTTTGCATGTAGTGAAGAATTTCTTCACGGTGGTATACAATCTCCATTGCACGTCCACCAAGTACATATGATGGTCTTACTAATACTGGATAACCAATTTCATCAGCGATATTAGCTGCTTCTTCAGGTGTCATTGCTGTTTTACCTAGAGGTTGTGGTACTCCTAATTGTTGAAGTGCTTCTTCAAACTTGTCTCTGTCTTCAGCACGATCTAAATCCTCAAGTGAAGTTCCAAGAATTTTCACACCACGTTCTACTAATTTACCTGCAAGGTTAATTGCTGTTTGACCACCGAATTGAACTACTACTCCCATCGGTTTTTCTAAATCGATAATGTGCATAACGTCTTCAATTGTTAATGGCTCGAAATATAGTTTGTCTGAGATACTGAAGTCAGTTGAAACTGTTTCTGGGTTGTTGTTTATAATGATTGCTTCGTATCCAGCTTCTTTAATTGCTCTTACACAGTGTACTGTTGCATAGTCAAACTCGATCCCTTGACCGATTCGGATTGGACCAGAGCCAAGAACTACTACACTCTTCTTATCCGTTACAATTGATTCATTTTCGATTTCGTATGTTCCGTAGAAGTATGGAGTTGTAGATTCAAACTCAGCCGAACATGTATCAACCATTTTATATACTGGAATGATTTGGTTTTGTTTTCTAAATTCGTATACTTCTTTATTTGTAGCATTCCATTGTGATGCGATGTAATCATCACTGAAGCCCATTTTCTTAGCTTTTAAAAGTACATCTAGTTCAAAATGGTTTTCTTTAATTTGTTTTTCCATTTTAATGATGTTTTCAATTTTGTGTAGGAAGAAGAAATCAATTTTTGTAATGTCGTGAATTTCTTCTAACGTCATACCTGTTCTCATTGCTTCAGCAACAATGTAAAGTCTTTCATCGTCAGCTTTTGCCATGCGAGTAATCATTTCGTCTTTAGTCAGTTCTTTTACTGCATTAAGCTCGATGTGACTGATTCCTAATTCTAGAGAGCGTACTGCTTTTAATAATGACTCTTCAAGCGTTCTACCGATTGCCATTACTTCTCCAGTTGCTTTCATTTGAGTTCCTAACTGACGGTTTGCAGTTTCAAACTTATCAAATGGCCAGCGTGGAATTTTTGATACGATATAGTCTAATGCTGGCTCGAAGCAAGCATATGTTTTCTTTGTAACTGGGTTAATCATTTCATCCAATGTTAAGCCTACTGCGATTTTTGCCGCTAATTTTGCAATCGGATAGCCTGTTGCTTTTGAAGCTAACGCACTTGAACGTGATACACGTGGATTTACTTCGATTACATAGTATTGGAAGCTATCTGGATCTAGTGCAAGTTGTACGTTACATCCACCTTCAATTCCTAAGGCACGAATGATTTTTAATGATACATTTCGTAGCATTTGATATTCGCGATCGCTTAACGTTTGAGAAGGAGCGATTACGATTGAATCTCCTGTATGAACTCCAACTGGATCGATGTTTTCCATGTTACATACTACAATCGCATGGTCATTTGCATCACGCATTACTTCATACTCGATTTCTTTAAAACCAGCAATACTTTTCTCTAATAAACATTGTGTTACTGGGCTATTTTTTAATCCGCTTGCTACGATTTCTTTTAAATCTTCTTCATTATTACAAATTCCTCCGCCTGTTCCTCCAAGAGTAAAGGCAGGTCTTACGATAACTGGGTAGCCAATTTCTTCTACGAAGTCATATGCTTCTTCTAAAGTATGAATGATTTCACTTTCTGGTACTGGCTCGCTTAAGTCGTTCATTAATGTTCTGAATAGGTCTCGATCTTCTGCGCGGTTAATCGCTTCTAAGGTTGTTCCTAAAATTTTTACTCCACACTCTTTTAATACGCCAGATTTATCTAATTCTACCGCTAGGTTAAGTCCTGTTTGACCACCTAATGTTGGTAAAAGTGCATCTGGACGTTCTTTACGAATAATGCGACTAACGAAATCTACTGTTAGTGGTTCGATGTATACTTTATCAGCTGTTTGTACATCCGTCATAATTGTTGCAGGGTTTGAGTTTACAAGAATTACTTTGTATCCTTCTTCTTTCAATGCCTGACAAGCCTGTGTTCCAGCATAGTCAAATTCTGCTGCTTGACCGATTACGATTGGTCCTGATCCGATTACTAAGATTGTTTCAATGTCTACGCGTTTTGGCATTGTAAGTTCCCCTCTCTTTTCTGTGCTTCCATCATGCTCATAAATTCATCAAATAAATAGTTTGCATCTTCTGGCCCAGGTGATGCTTCTGGGTGGTATTGTACTGTGAATGCTGGGTAAATCTTATGTTTAAGTCCTTCAACAGTTCCATCATTTAGTGCAACATGTGTTACTTCTAAATCAGTTCCTTCAATTGAATCCATTTCTACAGCATAACCGTGGTTTTGTGAAGTGATTGCTACTTTTCCTGTTTCTAAGTGTTTAACTGGATGGTTTGCACCACGGTGACCGAATTTAAGTTTTGAAGTATTTCCACCATTTGCTAGAGCAAATAATTGGTGCCCTAAGCAAATTCCGAATAATGGTACTTTGCCTACTACTTCATTAATCATTTCGATTGCTACTTGAACATCCTTTGGATCTCCAGGTCCATTACTTAACATAATTCCATCTGGAGCAAGTAAGAAAATTTCTTTTGCTGAAATATTATATGGTACGACTGTAACGTCACATTTACGGTTTGTTAATTCTCTTAATATACCGTGTTTCATACCGAAATCTACTAATACTACTCTGTGTCCTCTACCTGGACTTCTATAAGGTTTTTGAGTTGAAACTCGTTCAACATGGTTTGTGAATAATGGTGTATTTGTTAGTTCTGCAACTACTTCATCAACATTTGCTTCCATGCTACAGAATTTACCTTTCATCGTCCCAACTTCACGAAGCTTTTTCACTAACATACGAGTATCGATTCCTGCTAAACCTGGAATTCCTTTATCTTTGCAATATTGATCCAAGCTCATTTTGTTTCGGAAATTTGATGGATGTTCAGCATATTCTTTTACAATTAAGCCATGTACTGCTGGTACGATGCTTTCAAAATCCTCTAAGTTGATACCATAGTTCCCTACTAAAGGGAAAGTGAATGTTACGATTTGTCCACAGTAAGATGGGTCAGTTAATACCTCTTGATATCCTGTCATACCTGTTGTAAATACGATTTCTCCTGTTGTTTCAACTTCGCTACCAAATCCTTCTCCTACAAAAACTGTTCCGTCTTCTAATATTAATTGACGCATCATACTGTTAGTTCCTCTCTTTCATATACTAATTTGCCATTTACCATTGTCATTACTGGCCAACCTTTACAGTTCCAACCATTAAATGGAGTGTTTTTACCTTTTGAAAGGAATGTTGTTGAATCGATTTCCTCTTCTAAATCTAAGTCGATTACAGTTAGGTCTGCTACCGCTCCAACTTCAATTTTCCCTCTGTTTAAGTTAAAAACTTCAGCAGGTTTAGTTGTTAAAAAGTTTATTACTTGTTGTAAAGTCATTTTACCTGTTTCAACAAAATGAGTGTTTAATAATGGAAAAGCAGTTTCTAACCCTACAATTCCAAACGGTGCTAATTGCATTCCCTGAGCTTTTTCCTCTTCTGTGTGAGGTGCGTGATCTGTTGCAATCATGTCGATTGTTCCATCAAGTAATCCTTCGATTAATGCTTCTCGATCGACAGCACTTCTTAATGGAGGATTCATTTTGAAATTTGTATCTAAGCCTGGGATATCATCTTCACAAAGAATTAAATGGTGTGGCGAAACCTCAGCTGTTACATTAATTCCAGCACGTTTTGCATCGCGTACAACTCTTACTGATTCTTTTGTACTGATATGGCAAACATGATAGTGACAACCTGTAGCTTCAGCTAATAGTACATCTCGAGCAATTTGAACACTTTCACAAATTGAAGGAATTCCATTTAAACCATTTTCTTTTGAAAATTTACCTTCGTGGACACAACCTTTTTGAATCAGGGTGTTTTCTTCACAGTGTGCAACGATTGATACATTTAGTTCAGCTGCTTTTTGCATTGCTTTGTACATCATTTCGGCAGATTGAACTCCTACACCATCATCTGTGAATGCAAAAGCTCCATTTTCTTTTAAGACTTCAAAGTCTGTTTGCTCTTCACCAGCTTGTCGGATCGTAATTGATGCATATGGTAATACGTTTACGACTGCTGTTTCTTCTATTTTTTTGTTTAGTGCGCTTAGGTGCTCGATTGTATCTGGTACTGGTCGAGTATTTGGCATTGCAGCAATTGTTGTAAATCCTCCTCTTGCCGCTGCCTTCGTACCTGTTTCGATTGTCTCTTTATGTTCACCGCCCGGCTCACGAAGATGTACATGAACATCTATTAAACCTGGTGAAAGCAGTTTGCCGTCTAATTCAATTTGCTTTGCTTCTTCATCAATGATTATTGCAGCGATTACTGAGATTTTTCCATTAACTACTAATACATCTCGATTTAGAAGTTCACCATTTTCTTGTAAGATGACACCGTTTTTAAACAAGTACTTCATTTTTCATCTCTCCCCATACTGTTGGTAAGGCTCTTTTTAACACAGCCATTCGTACAAATACTCCGTTTTCCATTTGCTTGAAGATTCTTGATTGCTTGCATTCAACTAATTCACTTGCAATTTCAACATCTCGATTAAATGGTGCTGGATGCATAATAATGCTTGTTGATTTCATTTTTGCTGCTCTTTCAACTGTTAGGCCATGCTTTTGTAAGTAATTTTCCATTATGTGATTTGTCTCTTCGTCGTGTCTTTCATGCTGAACTCTTAATAGCATCATGACATCAACTTCTTCGACCAATTCATCTAAATTTTTATATGTTCCATAAGTATTTTTATCATCTTTCCATTCATCAGGACTTGCGAAGTATACTTCTGCACCTAATCTAGTTAGCGCTTCTGCATTAGAGCGTGCAACTCTTGAGTGTCTTAAATCTCCAACAATTGCTACTTTTAATCCTTCAAAGCTTCCAAATTCTTGTTTGATCGTTAGTAAGTCAAGTAGGCATTGTGTTGGGTGATTTCCACATCCATCGCCGGCATTCAGGATTGGCATTCCTGCATCTTTTATTTCTTGAAAATACTCGTCTTGTGTATGACGGATTACGACTGCTTCAACTCCAATTGCTTGAAGGGTTTTAACTGTGTCATATAAAGTTTCACCTTTTTGAATGCTTGAGCTTTCAACAGCAAGGTTTATAACTTCAAGTCCAAGTTTCTTTTGAGCTACCTCAAAGCTAAAGCGAGTTCTCGTACTATTTTCAAAAAACAAATTTGCAACAAATGTCTGACGTTTCAGGCTACTTATTTCTCCATTTGCAAAGCTTTGTGCTTCGTTAAGCAAATCTTGAATTTCTTCGATTGTTAAATCAGACATGGTTAATAAATGATTCATCCGTCATCCCCCTAAATGAATTTCATCTTTTTATTATTGGAGTCTTATCAATTTAAGAATGCCCCATTTAATTGTCAATTATGAAGCTATGCTCTCGTCCTTATTTTCAATTGTACGATCGCCACCAATGTTTTCTGGTAGGACTAAATTTAGTACAACTCCGATTAGAGCTGATAAAGCCATTCCTTCTAATGCGAATTGTTTACCAATGTGTATTGCTGCTCCACCAATTCCTAGTACTAGAATGACTGAAGCGATAACTAAGTTACGTTGTTTAGCAAAATCAGTCTTGTTTTCTACTAGTACTCGTAATCCGCTTGAAGCGATGATTCCGAATAGTAGGATTGAGATACCACCCATTACAGGTGTCGGGATTGAGCTAATCACCGCTGAGATTTTTCCGATGAATCCAAATGACATGGCCAAGATTGCAGCACCAATGAATACGTATACGCTGTAAGCTCTTGTGATTGCTAGAACACCGATGTTTTCACCGTATGTTGTTGTTGTAGGTCCTCCAATTAAGCCTGCTATCATCGTTGAAACTGCATCTCCAAATAATGATTTATCTAAACCAGGATCTTTAATTAAGTCTTTGCCTACGACACTTCCTAGTACAACTTGGTGTCCAATATGTTCAGAGATTGTCACGATTGCAACTGGTACAAAGATAATTAGTAGCTGGAAAGTGACATGTGGTGTGTAGTGAACAAATGGGACTGTGAAATCAGGAACTGCTATCCAATCTGCTTTTTTAATTTCCATAAAATTCACTACTCCAAAGAAGATTGAAGTAATGTATCCACCGATAATTCCTACTAAAATTGGTATGACTGATAAGAAACCTCTTGTGAATAATGCCGTTATAATTGTGATTGCTAGCGTTATTAATGCGATTGCGATTGATGTTGAACTGTATTTGCCGTCTGCTCCATTCATTGCCATTCCAACCGCTACTGTTGATAAGCTTAATCCGATTACGATAATTACCGGTCCTACTACGATTGGTGGTAATACTCTGAATAACCATTTCACGCCTACTTTGTTAATGATTAGTGCGATTACTGCATAAATAATACCTGTGATGAAAACTCCTACGAACGCTGCACCAGGTTCTAAATTTGTTTTCGCGTAGATCATCGGAGCGATAAAGGCGAATGATGATCCAAGGTAAGATGGTACTTTACCTCTTGTAATTAGTACGAACACAATTGTTCCAATCCCACTTGATATTAGTGCGATTGAAGGATTTATTCCGATTAAGATTGGAGCTAATACTGTCGATCCAAACATTGCGAATAAATGTTGTAAACTTAGGAAAATCCATTGACCTATATTCGGTTTTTCATTTATCTCTAGGACAGGTTTTTGTTTTATCATGTTTTTTCCTCCAATTTTCCCAATAAAAAAACTCTTTGTGATTGTACACAAAGAGTCCAAGTGCGTTGCTTCAATAAGGCAGCAACTAACTAGACCCTTTGTTAGCCTCTCTGGACCAAATTTAAAAGGGACTTCTATTTTTCAAATATGCTTACTTTATCGTGGTCATCTGTTTCCTTTAATGCTACGACTACTTTTTCATTACTCGAAGTTGGAATATTTTTTCCAACATAGTCTGCTCTTACTGGAAGCTCACGATGTCCTCGATCGACTAAAACTGCTAATTGTATTTGTGCCGGTCTACCTAGATCCATCACAGCGTCCATTGCGGCACGAACTGTTCTACCTGTGTAAAGCACATCGTCAACTAAAATTACTTTTTTGTTTGTTAGGTCAACAGGAACATTTGAACCCTTCACTAATGGTTCTTTGTTTTCTGTCTTTGTCGATAAATCATCTCGATAAAGAGTAATATCTAAATCGCCCATGATTACTTCTTTACCCTCAATCTGTTTAATTCTTTCTGCAATACGTTTTGCCAGATAAACACCTCTGGTTTTAATGCCAACCAAAACAACATTTTCAATACCTTTGTTATTTTCTAGCATTTCATGTGCAATTCTTGTTAAACCACGTCTGATCGCTAGTTCGTCTAAGATGATTGCTTTTTCAGTCATTTACCTTACCTCCTACTTTTATAGTGTAGAAGCAAAAAACCCTCTTGCCCGATGGACAAGAGGGTAGCGCAAAAGGATACAATTATCCTTTTTCATTTTTCCGCTTCCTTCTCAACCTCACGGGGTTGTGTTAAAGGTTCATTCAACTGTCCTCATTATGACCTATGTTTCAATCATTGTCAACAGTTATCTGCGTAATTGTTCAATAATATTTTCTAGTACTTCTGGAATAGGTGATGAAAACTCTAAATACTCATTTGTTCTTGGATGATTAAATCCTAAAACAGCTGCATGTAGTGCTTGACCATCTATATCTAATGTTTTACGTGGTCCGTACTTAGGATCACCAGCTAACGGGTATCCTATGTATTTCATATGAACACGAATTTGGTGAGTACGGCCTGTTTCAAGCTGACATTCAACTAAAGTAAACTCATCAAATCGCTCTAATACTCTAAAATGAGTCACAGCTTCTTTACTATTCTCTTCGGTAACCGTCATACTTTGACGATCATTTTTATCTCGCCCGATTGGCGCATCGATAGTACCTTCCTCATGCGGAATTACACCATGTACAATCGCAATATACTTACGTACTGAGGTTTTTTGACGTAATTGCTCTGCAAGCTTCTCATGAGCTACATCATTTTTTGCAACCATTAATAAACCTGAAGTATCCTTATCGATTCGATGTACAATACCAGGTCTTAATACACCATTAATACCTGATAAATCTTTACAATGATACATTAAAGCGTTCACTAAAGTACCCGTTTCATGACCTAATGCAGGGTGAACTACCATTCCACGTGGTTTATTTACGACAATAACATCCGCATCTTCATAATAAACATCCAGTGGAATATTCTCAAGCTTAACTTCTAATGGCTTTGGATCAGGTACTGAAACTGATATTTCATCGCCCTGTTTTACTTTATAATTACGTTTAATTTTTTCACCGTTCACTAATACAAAATCTTCTTTTAACCATGTTTGTACCTGAGACCTTGACCACTCATCATTTTGAGTTGCAATAAACGTATCGATTCTTTCTAAATGTTGATCCTCTTGAACTGTAAAAGCAAAAACTGTCATTTCTTAACTCCTCTTTTATCTTCCAATAAAGTAATAATAAATAATAAAATAACGCCCACACAAAGTGCTGAGTCTGCGATATTAAATACCGGGAAATCATAATTAAAAATATAAACATGAATAAAATCAACTACTTCTTTACGGAAGAATCGATCAATAAAATTACCTATCGCACCACCTAAAACTAATCCTAAAGATAAACCTAGGAAACGATCACCTTTTGCGTGCTTTTGGATAAAATAAATGACTGCTACCACAAAGACTAAAGTAATTAAATAAAAGAAGCCCATTTTTCCTTGGAGCATACCCCAAGCCGCTCCTTGATTGCGATGTGATGTTATGTAAAAAATATTTTTAATAATCTCAATATTTTCTCCTAAATACATCTTCTTTAAAACTGCAAGTTTTGTCAGTTGATCAATTAAAATGACAATTACCGCAATAATATATGCCACATTTATCCCCTACCTTATTAGATATCTCATCAAATTTTAGCATAGGGGAAAGGTTTATACAATGAATAGTATTAGTAATGATTTCTTACAAAACTAAAATCCTCTAACGTTCGACCTGTTGGAAGCACTTTTAATTTTTCAATTGGAATAGCTTGCCCAGTTACTTCACAATAACCGAATAATCCATGGTCAATTTTTTGCAAGGCAATCTCAATATCATATAAATCATTTTGCATGTCTTCAACGAGGATATGATGTTTATTTGTCTCCTCGAAAATCGAATGATGCTGCTCAATATCAGTAGAACTTATTGGTTCAGAAAATAAACGATGTAGCAATTCATTTTTAATTAGTTCGAGTTCTTGTTTAATATAGAAAATTTCATTGCTCTTCATCTTCTTCACTCCCAATTTTTTTATGTAAAAATACTTTTCCCTCAAACTGAAGTCGATAATAGGTGAAACTTTTTCCTTTAAAGGAAATGGCTAAAGATATTTCCATTCATAATTGTGATATAAAGTAATAATTACTCTTTAATATAGATTTTTTTAAAACAGAAAAAGAAAACCCGCTTAGGCTCCATGTCCTTTTGCGGGTTTTCCTTATATCTTTCAAAAAATTTCAATTAATGATTTGAGTACTATTATTAGTCTGTAAATTGTTGCGTCCAATAAGTTCCTACCTTACCTACTCCAAGTTGTTTAAAGTTAGGGCTCATGATGTTCGCTCTATGGCCTGGTGAATTCATCCAATCAGTCATTACTTCATTTGCACTTGTTTGACCATGTGCGATGTTTTCACCTTTATAACCACCATTAAAGCTTAATGTTGAATGATACATATTGTTAGCATTACTCATTGTTTGTGACCATGCTTGAGCTGTTCCATTTAAATAGCTAGATAGTGTTAATGGCTTTAATCCACCTTTACCACGCTCGATATTTACTAAGTCTAAAATTTGTTGTTGAATCGAGGCATTTGAGCTAGCTGGTGTAGATGGTGTTGCTGGTGTAGTCGGATTAGATGGTGTTGTTGTCGTAATTGTCGGTGGTACATATTTTACGTATTTTTTAAGAATATATCTTGTTTTACCTTTATAGCTAACTTTTACAAATGAACTGTTGTAACCTGAGTAGTTAATTTTTTGATTTTTAGCTAGATATCCAACAGTTTTAGCCTTATTGCTTGCTCTGACTTTTACAGCTACTTTAGTAGCAGTTACTGCACCTGAAGTTGCTCCAGCATATGATCCTAATCCTAAAACCATTGGCGCTGCGATCGCAATTCCTAAAACTGTTCGAGTTACTTTTTTGATGTTTTTATTCAAATTGTATTCCCCCAATGTTTGTTTTTAGTTGTTGTTATCGCTTACAAGAACAATCTTACATCAAAACATACATACATACAATAAAAAAATAAAAAAAGGAAGATTTTACTAACGATCATCCTTTTTCATCTTCGAATTCTTTTCTATATTCTTCTTTAAGAATTTCTCTTACATCATCTCTTTTAATAAAATCTTTTACAAATTCCCTAATTCCTTGTTTTCGCATTTCCTCAAGCATTTCATTTCTAATTCCTTCTATATGAACAGACTGATCAATTTCTTTTTTTAGAATTCCTTTAATATCTGGTTCTTTTATTCCTAAAAGGTAATATGAGCGCTTGATACTTTGTTGTATACTTGAACGACTTTTCTGCTCTAAGTCAGCAATTTCTTGATAGCTGTATCCCTTTTCTCTTAATTCCACTCGCTTCTTCATTAAATCAGTTAATTTATTCCAATTTGGATTATTTTCATAATTCATTATGTATTAACCTCTTATATCTTATTTTTAGTACTGTATACATAACATACACCAATACATACTTTTTTACAATTTTTGAAAAATATTAATACAAACCAAATTAAAAAGAGTCGAAAGATTAAACTTTCGACTCTTCTATTAAGTGCTTTCCACTTATTGATTACATACCTTTTACAACACTTGCACAACGTAAGCAAAGTGTAGGGTGATCTTCGTCTTTTCCAACTTCTTCTGTAACTACCCAGCATCGTTCACAAGTTTTACCTGTCGCAGGTGTTACTTCGATACTTAATGTATCAAATTTTTGCGCTGTTTCAGGAGCTTGCTCATCGCTATTTGCAATTTCTACTTGAGAAACAATTAATAATTGTTTGAAGTCTTCATTTATAGAATTTAATAGCTCAGCAACTTCTGCATTAGGATAGATTTTAACTGCTGCAGTTAGAGATTTACCGATTACTTTTTCATTTCGTGCAACTTCAAGTGCTTTTAATACGTCATCACGTAAATCCATGAATTTTTCCCACTTAGCTTCTAAACTTTGTGTATCGCCGAAATCTTTAACGTCTGGCATTTCAGTTAAGAAAATGCTATCAACAGTAGTTCCTGCCATATGTGACCAAACTTCTTCAGCTGTATGAGGTAAAATTGGAGCTACTAAACGAGTTAGTGCTTGTAATGACTCATGTAATACTGTTTGAATTGCTAAACGATCTTTATTCGTTTTTGGCTCGATATATAAAACATCTTTTGATAAATCAAAATAAAAAGAACTTAATTCTGTTGTACAGAAGTTTTGAATTGTATGGTAAACATTTGCAAATTCATATTTTTCGTATGATTCACGAACAGTTTTAACCACATTGTTTAATTTAACTAGCATGTATTGATCTAATTCGCGTAGCTCTTCATATTTTAAAGCATCTTGTTCTGCATTAAATCCATCTAAGTTTCCTAGTAAGAAACGGAACGTATTTCGGATTTTACGGTATACTTCAGCAACTTGTTTCATTAATGCGTCAGAAATACGAACATCAGATTGATAATCTACAGAAGCTACCCATAGACGTAAAATATCTGAACCATATTGATTCATAATTTTTGATGGTAGGACGATGTTTCCGATTGATTTACTCATCTTGCGACCTTCACCATCTAAAACAAAGCCATGGCTTACTACAGCTTTATAAGGAGCTTGACCTGTTACAGCAACGCTTGTACTTAATGAAGAGTTAAACCAACCACGGTATTGGTCAGAACCTTCTAAGTAAATATCAGCTGGGAAAGATAGTTCTTCACGAGTGTTTAATACCGCTTGATGTGATGAACCACTATCAAACCATACATCCATGATATCTTTCTCTTTAGAGAAGTTACCATTTGGTGAACCAGGATGTGTAAATCCTTCTGGTAATAATTCTTTCGCTTCTTTTTCAAACCAAATATTTGATCCATGCTCTTTAAATAAGTTAGAAACATGTTCAATCGTTTCTTCAGTTATAATTGCTTCTCCGTCTTCAGCATAGAATACTGGGATTGGAACTCCCCATACACGTTGACGTGAAATACACCAATCTCCACGATCACGAACCATGTTGAATAGACGAGTTTCTCCCCAAGTTGGGAACCACTTAGTATCTTGAACAGCTTGCATTAATTGTTCACGAATTGCTTCAATTGATGCAAACCATTGTGCTGTTGCACGGAAGATAATCGGCTTTTTCGTTCTCCAGTCATGTGGATAAGAGTGTGTGATAAATTGTAATTTTAATAAAGCACCTTTTTCTTCTAATGCTTTTGTAATTTCTTTATTAGCTTCATCATAGAATAAACCTTCAAATCCAGGAGCTTCTTTTGTTAGAACACCTTTTTCATCTACTGGACAAAGCACTTCTAATCCATATTGTTGACCTACACGGAAGTCATCTTCACCATGTCCTGGTGCAGTATGAACACAACCTGTTCCAGCGTCAGTTGTTACATGATCACCTAAAATTACGACTGACTGGCGATCATACAATGGATGCTTACAAATGATTCCTTCAAGTTCAGAACCATTAAAAGTCTTTTCAACTACTGCATCTTCCCAACCTAGTTCTTTTGCTACAGATTCTCTTAGCTCACTAGCAACTACGAACTTGTCACCATTTACAGATACTACATCATAGCTTAAGTCTGGATGTAAACATACAGCTAAGTTAGCCGGGATCGTCCATGGAGTTGTAGTCCAAATAATGAATTTCTCTCCACCGTTTAAAACGTCTTTCCCATTTTCAACTGCAAATGCAACATAGATTGATGCTGAACGCTTATCTTGGTATTCGATTTCCGCTTCTGCAAGTGCAGATTCACTTGATGGAGACCAATATACTGGTTTTAGACCTTTATAAATTAATCCCTTAGTAGCCATTTTACCGAATACTTTAATTTGTTCAGCTTCATATTCTTTTTCAAGTGTTATATATGGTCGGTCCCAATCACCTAAAATTCCTAAACGTTTAAATTGTTCTTTTTGACGCTCTACTTGCTCGTAAGCATATTCTTCACATAGTTTACGGAATTCTGCTACTGACATTTCTTTACGATTTACTTTTTTATTTGCTAATGCTTGTTCAATCGGTAAACCGTGAGTATCCCAACCTGGAACGTAAGGAGAACGGTATCCATTCATATTATAAAAACGTACAATGAAATCCTTTAATACTTTATTAAGTGCATGTCCCATATGAAGGTCACCATTTGCATAAGGTGGTCCATCATGTAATATAAATGAAGGTTTTCCTTCGTTATGTTTTTGAACAGTTGCATAAATATCTTTTTTATTCCACTCTTCTTGAATTTGTGGCTCACGTTGAGGTAAATTTCCTCTCATAGGAAATTCAGTTTTTGGCATAAGTAACGTATCTTTGTACTCCATTTGCTTTCCTCCATTTTTAAACTTAATTCTTCTAAAGCTAGCCGTTTTAGGCAAGTAAACTACTCTATACCAGCTTACTTTACATTTTTTAAATTCCACATTAACGCATTGTATCCATCTTACAAGCCTTTTATTAGTGGAGTTGTCTATTATGTATAATAAATCGTATAAGACTAAAAAAAACCTTCCTCATCCCAAAAAAGGGACGAGAAAGGTTTCCCGTGGTACCACCCTAATTGACAATAAATTTCATTAAATCATTGTCCACTTAGCATTCGTAACGTGAATGAAACGTCTTTTCTTACTCATTTTCAGAAAAGCACTCTAGGGTGATTTTCCTTCTATTTTCTATATCAAGCTTACACTATCCTTGACTCGCTACTTAGATTTATAGAAGTACTCTTCCCTGTCACCGATTTACTATTAATATCTAATAAATTATATGTAAAACTTTACAAATCGTCAAGGCTTATACGACTAGTTTGCGATCTCTTCTGTTTCTTTATCGTCTAAAATATGATCCCAATCTTCATGACCTAACATCTCTAATTGAGTTTCAATTGCCATTCGTAAACGAGTTCTGAAAACTTTCGATTGCTTCTTAAGTTCTTCAAATTCCATTGTAACTTTTCTTGATTTAATTAAAGCTTCATTGATAATACGATCAGCATTTTTCTCTGCTTCTTTAATGATCAATTTAGCTTCTTTTTGGGCACTACCTTTTACATCTTCAGCAGCTTCTTGCGCAATCAAAATTGACTTATTTAAAGTTTCTTCTATAGTAGAAAAATGCTTTAATCTTTCTTTCATATCAAGCATTTGTTCTTCTAATTGTTTCTTCTCACGAATAACTAATTCATAATCTTTTATGACTTGATCTAAAAACTCGTTAACATCATCTTCGTCATAGCCACGAAAACTTTTACCAAATTCTTTATTATGAATATCAAGTGGTGTTAAAGGCAATTAAGCCACCTCCATGTATGTATGTTCTTTATTAATCGGTTATAATAAATTTTCGACAGTTTCTACGTTTTTCCTTCTACAATTTCTGACTATTTTTTAACACCGTAGTTTATCCGCCATTTTTCTTTTTTTGATAAGCCATCAATTGACATCAACATTCCTCTACCAAAACCTTTGACAGAGAATAAATCTCCTTCTTCACATAAAAAAGAAGTAGAATCAATAACTCGCTGATTTACCTTAACGTGTTCGGCTTTAATTAAGCTTTGAGCTTTTTGTCTTGATATATTATAGAATTCACTCAATAAGACATCTAATCTTAGTGATGATACCGTCCCATTATTAGTTTGCCAAACATCATCTGATTCAATCAATTCTTTAAATGAAATTCTCTTTAATTTAATTGGTGATTTTCCTACAGAATTTAAGTTACTTTCTACAAAACTTGCTATTTCATCAGCAACAATTACTTGGATCATATCATTTTTAATTAGAATATCACCAAATTTTCCTCTTGTGATTCCTAAAGACATTAATGTTCCCAATACTTGCCGATGAGATAAAGTGTGGAATTTAGTTGCATAAACTAAGTAAAATGCAACCAAAGAATAATCCTCTTCAACTGGTGTATAAAAACTCGGATAAATAATCGCACGCTTTCGTTCACAATCCTCACGACCACCAAAAAAAGCAACAAAACACTCACCTTGATTACCGATAATTGATTGCATAATCATTTGTTCTCTTAAATCAAGAAAATCTGTCAACTTAATAGAATAGCGTTCAATTGCTTCTTCCTTCCAACTGAGAACCTTGTCTACGAAAACATGCTCTTCTTTTCTAAAATGATCATAAATACTCATTGATGCAATCCTCTTTTTCATTAAACTGTCTATTTTAATAAAAAAAGAGAACCTGTTAGATTCTCTTTTTAAAAGTAATGAGAAAGACTTATTATTCCAATTCCAGCAAATTCTAAAGCAAATAACGCAATAATTGGTGAAAAATCAAACATACCGATTGACGGAACAATTCGACGGAACGGCTCTAAATATGGTTCTGATAACCTACCAATTAAGCGACCGAAGCCTGATTGTCTTATTTGAGGGAACCAAGATAAAATGATATGAATTACGATGACGTATCTGTAGTACTGGATTATTTTGTATAAAACGACTAAAAGTAAACCCATTTAATTACCACCTTTTAATGGAATTGTCTTCCTCAAATAACATATCTGTAATCGTTCCAGAAATATCAATATTATCAGGTGTACAAATAAACGTATTTGTACCAATTTTTTTTATATCTCCACTTATTGCATAAACTGTACCACTTAAGAAATCAACAAAGCGTTTAGCTTGATCGATTTGCATTTGTTGTAAATTGATTACTACTGCTTTTTTTGATTTTAAATGGTCTGCAACATCCTGTGCTTCTGCATATTCACGCGGCTGCGCTAATACAACTTTTGACGACAAAGAAGCTCCTCCTGGTATACTTACTAATTTTTGCTTTGATGCATTTCGCTCATGGTTAATGTCTTCATTTACTTGTTTTGAAAATTGTTGCTGTTGATGCTGTTGTTGATATTGTTTTTGTTGCTGCTGTTGTTGCTCTTCGTATTCATAATCATCTTCATACTCATCTTCCATTGCAAAAAAGTTTCTTACTTTTCCAATAATACTCATTTCCTCTACCTTCCCTTTCCTACTAAATCAGTACCGATTCTTATGAATGTAGCACCTTCTTCTATTGCAATCTCAAAATCATTAGACATTCCCATTGATAATTCAGAACATGGAATATTTGCAATCTGTAGATTTTTTACTTTTTCTTGTAACTCCCTTAATCCTTTGAAACTATTTCGAATGATTGTTACATCCTCAGTAAATGGTGCCATTGTCATTAACCCAACAACTTGTACTTTATCAAATTCTGAAAGCTGTCTAGCAAATTCAATTACATCATTTGGATGTATGCCATGCTTTGAGTCTTCTCCAGATACATTGACCTGTAGGAAACATTTTAATGGTTCTGTTGCTCTTTTTTGTATCTCTTCTGCTAAGGATAGTCGATCTAAAGAATGTAGGTAATCTATTCTATGTATGATGTCTTTTACTTTTCTAGTTTGAAGTGAGCCAATAAAATGCCAAACAACATCACTTTTAATGTGTTCTTGTTTTTCCTTTAAACCCTCAAAACGATTTTCGCCTAATTGAAGTATACCTTCAGCTAAAACTTCTTTAGCCACTTCAGTAGATACTTGTTTAGTAACAGCTATTAGAGTTACTTCATCATTTCGATTTGCTCTTACTTTAGCTGCATTAATTTGTTCACTAATACGTTCATAATTTTGTTTGACTGTCATGATGCTAGTTCCTCCAACCAATATAACTCATCATTCTTCCTGTTTTTCCACCATCTCTGCGATGAGAAAAAAATATGCTCGGATTACAACTTGTACAATAATTTGTCATTATTATATTTTCTTCACTAATGCCCGATCTAATGAGTAATTGTTTGTTTGCTTCTTTTAAATTCAATTTGAATTTCCCATTTTGTAAAGTGGTTAAAATATTATTAGGAATCTTGTGTTCAAAAGCTTCGTTTAGCTTATTCATCACAAAATCATCCACTTCATAACAACAATCACCAATTGATGGCCCGATTGCAACTTGGATATTTTTTAGTTGTAAGTTTTCTTCTTTATTCCATTTTTCGATTAAACGTCCGCCAATGTTTTGAACAGTACCTTTCCAACCTGCATGAGCTAAACCAATAAATTTACTTATTGGCTCAAGGAAATACAATGGAACACAATCTGCATAACAAGAAGTTAATAATATATTTTCCTCATTCGTATAAAAACCATCTGTTGTCTCGATGCTAGTTTCATAATCAGTAACACCTTTGCCACAATCTTTTTTAGTTACTTTCACGACATTATTCCCATGAACTTGTTCTGAACAAACCCATTTCGTCTTTGAAAAATCTAATTTACTCGCAAGGAGTTCTCTATTTTCTACGACAATATCCTTCGAGTCATTTACATGTAATCCAAGATTAAAAGAAGTGAAACAACCTTGGCTAACTCCATCATTTTTTGTTGTAAATCCTGCAACTAAATGTTTGTATGAGTCTTCCCAAGGTTGAATCTTAAAAGTACTTTCAGTCGATTGAATGAAGCTCTCTTTCATATTTATAAGACCTCACAGAAACTAATTTAGTAAATATATGTAAACCAGTTAATGGTTTCCTATATTTTACCATAGATTTCACATTTTTGATTATTTTTGACAAAACACACTTATTTTTTTCACTTTCGAAAATAAAATTAACTGCAAGAAATCGTATTTGACGTGATAGGCTAATTTAAGAATAAAGTAAAAGTGCAACTATGCTCCATTCATCTCCTTGAAACTCTTAGTCAACGAGTTTTTTTATGTGTATTTAACTGGACTTGCTTGGTTTTCATCCAAATCCACAGATGAACGATATTTTACCAAAATAACATCTTCACCTATTTTCACAATATCATTCCAATAAATTGTCATTTCCTCTTCTTTACTAAAAAAATTTAAGCCCTTCCCTGGCTTTGTTAAAATAATTGAAGTGATTTTTCCATTTGATTGATCAATATCTAAATCAACAATATTGCCTAATTTCTTACCATCGGCAACATTTACAACATCTTTAACTTGAAAATCTGAAATTCTGGCCATTTAACTTCACCATCCTTTTTATAAAATATATGAAGTAAGGGCCAAACATCATGATAAAATTCAAATAAAAATGTGTTAGACAAGGTTGTTCGATGCTCATCCATTGTCTAACACATTAATATCGTATTTTCATTCTTCCAGTTTAACTATTTTGTAGTTATTGGATTATTTAGTTTATATGTTGTTTGTTTTTTAATTTCATTCATTATAATAAGCAGTGCCTTAAGAAGTAAAAAGTTACTTTCCTTTTGAGTAATTACTCTTTATTCAGGGAAAGAAATAGTATGATGTCTAGCTGCGGCTCCTAGCTCCTCGAGGTCATAAGTCAAAGCCCAATGAAAGTAAAAAGCAACTTTCCTTTTGAGTAGTTACTCTTTATTCAGGGAAAGAATTGTATGATGTCTAGCTGCGGCTCCTAGCTCCTCGAGGTCATAAGACGAAGCCCGATGAAAGTAAAAAGCAACTTTCCTTTTGAGTAATTACCCTTTATTCAGGGAAGGAGATAAGTACGATGTCTAGCTCCGGCTCCTAGCCCCTCGAGGTCATAAGTCAATTCCCGGTAAAGGTTAAAAAGCAAACCTTTACCGGGAATTGTCTTATGCTTGTCGGGGCTGAACAGTCGCCTCCGCTTTTCTCTGTTATCCCTGTATATTTTTGTTCATTTGTTTTATTGCTGATTTTTCTAGTCTGGATACTTGTGCTTGGGAAATTCCGATTTCTTCGGCAACTTCCATTTGGGTTTTTCCTTGGAAAAATCTTTTGCTTATGATCATTTTTTCTCGATCGTTTAGTCGTTTCATTCCTTCACGTAGTGCTAGTTCTTCAACCCATTGCTCGTCCTTATTTTTATCATCACTTAGCTGATCCATTACAAAGATTGGATCTCCGCCATCGTTATATATCGGTTCAAATAACGAAACTGGGTCTTGAATTGCATCTAGTGCAAAGACGATTTCTTCATGTGTTACGCCTAGTACTTCTGCGATTTGAACAGGAGTCGGTTCTTTTGAGTTCTCTGCTAATAATCGCTCTCTAACTTGTAATGCTTTATAAGCAATGTCTCTTAATGATCTTGACACTCTTATTGGGTTATTATCCCTTAAATATCTTCTTATTTCACCAATAATCATAGGTACAGCATACGTCGAAAATTTTACATTTTGGCTTAAATCAAAATTATCAATAGACTTCATAAGGCCTATGCAGCCTACTTGAAATAAGTCATCCACAAATTCTCCGCGATTATTGAAACGCTGAATAACACTTAGGACAAGTCGCAAATTACCATTTACGATTGTTTCTCTTGCGCTTCGGTCACCGCTTTGCATTGCATGAAATAACTTACGCATCTCATCATTCTTTAAAACTGGAAGCTTTGATGTATCTACACCGCATATTTCTACTTTGTTTCGTGTCATGATGTTCCCTCCTACTTGGAGTTGCTGTACTATAGGTAAGTATCTCCTTCGGTGGAAAATTTATGCACAAAATAAAATATACAAAAATAATAAATTCAGGAGTAAAAAAGCTTAGCAAATAGAGAAAAAACTAGCATTTTCTAAGCTGAATTAATGAAATTTAGTATGTATGACTAATGAAAATATTTTTTAAAATTATTTGGTTACCCTTTATACATAGAAAAAACCGATTAGTATTTGAAAAAATCAAATCTAATCGGTTCTTATATTTTAAGTT
>NZ_NTZO01000168.1 GCF_002559405.1 Bacillus sp. AFS001701
TCCAAAATTTAGGTTTTCATATGAATTAACTTATAATAAGATTGAAGATGAAAAACTAATTTAATTTTTTCTATTATGTGAAGAAATTAACATTCTTACACTTGAGGTGATTAATAATGGATAAAAAAGCGCTCATTATTATTGATTATACGAATGACTTTGTAGCAGATGCTGGTTCATTAACTTGTGGTAAACCAGCACAGGAAATTGAGCAAAGTATTCTTCAAATAACTAAAAGTTTCATTGAAAATCGAGATTATCTTGTATTTGCAGTAGACGTTCATGATGAGAATGATCCGTTTCATCCCGAAACAAAATTATTTCCACCTCATAATATTAGACATACTAAAGGAAGAGATTTATATGGTGGATTAATGGATTTATACAATTCAACAAAAGGCAATTCAACTATTCAATGGCTCGATAAAACTCGTTACTCTGCTTTTGCAGGAACAAACCTTGAGATAAAACTAAATGAAAGAGGCATTAATGAAATTCATTTAATAGGAGTTTGCACGGATATTTGTGTATTACATACCGCGGTCGATGCTTATAATAAGGGTTATAAAATAGTCGTTCACGAGCAGGCTGTTGCAAGCTTTAATGCAGCTGGGCATGAATGGGCATTAAGTCATTTCAAAAACACTTTAGGGGCGGAAATAAGATGAATTATAACTTCCAAGATGATAGCCTTGCACTTCATACAGACCTTTATCAAATTAATATGGCAGAAACTTATTGGGGAGATAATATTCACAATAAAAACGCTATTTTTGAACTTTATTTTCGTAAACTCCCATTTGGAAATGGATATGCAATCTTTGCGGGTTTAGAAAAAATAATCAGTTATCTACAGAACTTTAAATTTAGTCGTTCAGATCTTGACTATTTAAAAGAAGAACTCGGATATATAGATGAATTCATTCAATTTCTGTCTAATGTAAAATTCACAGGTTCAGTTAGAGCAATTCAAGAAGGTGAATTAGTATTTGGTAATGAGCCAATCTTAAGAATTGAGGCCCCGCTATTAGAGGCACAATTAATTGAAACTGCCTTATTAAACATTGTCAATTATCAAACATTAATTGCTACTAAAGCTTCACGAATTAAGCATATCGTTGGTAATGATACGTTAATGGAATTTGGAACAAGACGTGCTCAAGAATTTGATGCTGCCATTTGGGGAGCAAGAGCCGCTTATATTGGTGGATTTCATGCTACTAGTAATGTTCGTGCTGGTAAACTATTTAATATTCCTGTTTCAGGTACACATGCTCATGCGCTAGTGCAAGCATATCGAGATGAATACATAGCTTTCAAAAAATATGCGGATCGTCATTACAACTGTACATTTCTAGTTGATACATACGATACACTAAAAAGTGGAGTGCCTAATGCGATAAAAGTCGCAAAAGAACTAGGTGATAAAATTAATTTTGCAGCTATCCGACTAGATAGTGGAGACTTAGCTTATTTATCGAAAGAAGCTAGAAAAATGCTCGATGAAGCTGGTTTCGTAAATACAAAAATTGTTGCTTCGAATGATTTAGATGAATATACAATTTTAAATTTAAAATCGCAAGGAGCAAAAATTGATTCGTGGGGAATTGGAACAAAGCTTATTACTGCATATGATCAACCGGCTCTTGGCGCTGTTTATAAATTAGTAAGTATTGAAGATGAAGATGGGAAAATGATTGATACAATAAAAATTTCTCAAAACCCTGAAAAAGTAACAACTCCTGGACTTAAGAAATTGTATCGAATTATTAATACAGTTAACCACCACGCCGAGGCTGATTATATTGCCCTTGAAGACGAAGATCCAGGGTCTGAAGAAAAAATAAAGTTATTCCATCCAGTCCATCCATATATCAGTAAGTTTGTAACTAATTTTGAAGCTAGAGAACTTCATCACCAAATCTTTACTAAAGGTGAATTAGTCTACAAAGTGCCTGGAATTAAAGACATTCGGGATTTTGCTGAAAACAACTTAAGTGTACTTTGGGAAGAATACAAGCGTGCATTAAACCCTGAAGAATATCCTGTAGACTTAAGTCAAAAATGTTGGGATAACAAAATGGAAAAAATAGCAGAAGCTAGAAAGAAAACAGAGGAAATGAAAAATGGCTAAAATTGGGATTTATGGCAGTTCGTTTGATCCGATTACAAACGTACATTTATGGACTGCAAGTACGATTGCTCATCGTTGTCAATTAGACAAAGTTATCTTTTTACCATGCTCTTCAAAAAGAAGAGATAAACAATTGCATAATACTGATGAACATCGTTGGAATATGTTAAAATTGGCAATTCAAAACAACTCAAAGTTTATTGCAGACGATTATGAAATGAGCAAAGAGGCTTGGGAAGTTTTCACTTACTATACAATGAACCATTTTAAAGCGAAATATAGTGAAGATGAAGTTTATTTCATAATGGGTGCTGATTTACTAGAAGATATTGCAGAAGGAAAATGGAAATATGGGGATCAATTAGTTTCCGAAAATAAATTCATTGTAATGGCTCGTGATGGAATTGACATGTTAAAAACCATCTCTCGTTCTCCACTATTACGAAACAATGATAATGGTTCAAGATTTCATCTAATTGATAAAGGACTTGCGATGGAAATTAGTTCAACATATATCCGTGAAGAGTTTGCTAAAGGCGGCGAGCCGAGATATTTATTACCTGAGGATTGCTACGCTTATATTAAAAAATACAATCTGTACCAAAAGGAGAATGAAGATTGAACAGTTTACAAAAAGAAATCGTCGAAGAAATGAAAGTAAAACCAGTTATCGATCCTAAAGAGGAAGTAAGAATTAGTGTTGATTTCCTAAAAAGCTATCTTAAAAAACATCCATTTTTAAATGGTTTTGTATTAGGTATTTCAGGTGGTCAAGATTCAACTTTAACTGGTAAACTTGCACAAATGGCAATAGATGAATTAAATAGTGAGCAATCAGAAAAAAATTATCAATTTATCGCAATTCGATTACCATATGGCGTTCAAATGGACGAAGAGGACTGCCAAGAAGCGTTAAAGTTTATCCAACCAACTAAGACCTACACAGTAAATATTAAAGCTGCTGTAGATGCTAGTGTTAAAACATTAAAGGATATTGGCGTTGAACTTACTGATTTTGCAAAAGGTAATGAAAAGGCTCGTGAAAGAATGAAAGCTCAATATAGCATTGCTGCTATGAATGGATGTGTTGTCTTAGGTACTGACCATTCCGCTGAGGCTATTACTGGCTTTTACACTAAATATGGCGATGGTGGATCAGACCTTTGTCCAATTTTCCGTCTAAATAAGCGTCAAGGAAAGATGCTACTAAAAGAATTAAATTGCCCACCTAAACTTTATGAAAAAGTTCCGACTGCTGACCTTGAAGAAGATCGCCCACAATTAGCAGATGAAGTCGCTCTTGGAGTTACATATGATGACATCGATGATTATTTAGAAGGTAAAGAAATTAATAGTGACTCTCAAGCAAAAATCGAGTCATGGTTTAATAAATCTAGACATAAGAGACAAATGCCATACACTGTTTTTGATAAATTTTAATACAAAAAAGCTACCTATTCTAGATTTGGTAGCTTTTTCACTTTTGTACTCAATAAATGGATATGAAAATTAAAATTGGACAAGGTAATAATACAGTCATTAAGAAAGGAATGTTCATATTATGTGGATTTTATTTTTTATTCTTTTAATCTTATGGGTATTAGGTTATTTTACTTTCCATATCGCAGGCGGACTAATTCATATTCTATTAATTATCGCAATTATTGTATTTATCGTTAACTTATTTAGACGTAAAAAGTAGCAAATCTTTAAATACCTTTTCTACAAACAGAGAGCTTGATTATTCAAGCTCTTTTTCTTATGCCATTTCTATTCCTAATCCTGCTTTTAAACTCTTCTATATTCCTCTATTTTTGAATAAACTTCTATGAATGTCATAAATAAAGAGGAGCGAAATTATGCCAGTTAGTATGGAGCCTCCTATATCTATGGAACAAATGCTTCAAACAATTCGTACAGGACTTCCAAAAACACTTGAACCTAAAAATATAATCATTGTCGGTGCTGGGATATCAGGTTTAGTAGCTGCTTCACTTTTAAAAGGAGCAGGACATGAAGTAACAATTCTAGAAGGAAATAATCGAATTGGTGGTCGAATTTTTACTAATCGTAATTTTTATGCAGGACAGTATATGGAAAATGGTGCTATGAGAATACCGTCTATTCACTTGCTTGTTTTAGAATATATTAAGAAATTTAGCCTTCCTTTAGAAGAATTCATAAATAGCACCCCAAACGATATTATATTCGTAAACAATGTAAGAACTATTCAAAAGCTTTATGAAGAAAATCCAGACATTCTTAACTTCCCTACATCACCATCTGAAAAAGGCAAAACAGCTGAATATTTGGCTCAATATGCCATGCAACCTGTAACAGACTTCATTAAAAAGAATCCAAAAAAAAATTGGGAAATCGTTATTAAATTACTTGATCGTTTTTCGATGGAATATTATTTAAAATACAATCCATATGGTAGAACATTATCAGTTGGAGCCATTGATATGATTAAGGTTATGCTTGGGATGGAAGGCTTCCCTGAGCTTTCATTCACTGCCTTACTTCGAGAAGTAATGATTCTATTTACTCCTGGATTAAAGTTTTATGAAATAAAAGGTGGAAATGATCACTTACCGTATTCATTCCTACCTGAATTACAAGAAAATATTTTTTACCATCAAAAAATGAAAAAAATTGAACAACACGGCTCTTCCGTTACGATTCATACAGAGGATACACAAACCTCGCAGGCATATTCGGTAACAGGAGACTTAGCCATTATTACCATACCTTTTTCTTTACTAAACTTCGTTGAAATCATTCCACGCGATTTATTTTCTTATAACAAATATAAAGCAATTCGACAATTACATTATGTTCCTTCGACTAAAATTGGTTTACAATTTAAAACTAGATTTTGGGAGAAAGCTGGTTTTATTGGAGGAAAAATAACTTCTGACCTACCTGTTCGTTATTCCTATTTCCCAAGCCAATCTGTTGGTTCAGAAGGCCCAGGTGTCATATTAGCAAGCTATACATGGGAAGATAACGCATCAATTTGGGATAGCTTAACTGAAAAAGAACAAATTGAGAATGCGCTAGAGGATTTATCTAAAATTTACGGGAAAGAAATATATAATGAGTTTATTACCGGTAATACATTTAGTTGGGCAGAAAATCCTTTTTCAGGTGGAGCTTTTGCTATTTTCAAACCTGACCAGCAAACAGAGATTGCCCCCTATATATCAACTCCAGAAGGACTAATTCATTTTGCTGGTGATCACACCTCTACAGCCCCAGGTTGGATACAAGGTGCAATTGAATCCGGAATAAGGGTAGCATATGAGGTTAACGATTTACCTAAATCAAAAGCAAATGAGAATTTTGAAACACATGATCAAGCTTAAAAATTAGGTTTTGGATTTCTAACCCTAAATAATATGCCACGGAATTCAAGAAAAACATAAACCCCACAAGGAACAACTTGTGGGGTTTCATCATGATTTTATCCAATTTTTAAATACCCTACAGAAGGAACAAAAGAGTATCCTTGATTAATGACCATATCTGTTATTTCTGTCGTTTCAGCATCTCTGACTTGATGAAACAATTTATATTTTATTGATTTTACTTTCTTTCCTCTTAATACATTATTTAAATAAATTAACTCAATTTCTAAAAAAGGTATTCTGTACTTTAAATTATTCGTGATTCTATTTGTGATTAGTTCATTAAACTCAATATCGGCATTATTAACTGAAATTTTTTTCATATCATCTACCAATTTATTCTGTTTATCAGTAAACTCACTAATAATATATTCGATTTCCACTTTTGAAAGGGAACGAGTTTCTTTTAATGGCAATGTAACTTGATTTGTTTTTTCTTTACTAAATAGTCGTTTAAAAAATTTAATCATAGTCCCGTCCTCTTCAATTTTTCTTATTTATATTTTGTCATGATTAAACAAGATTGTAAAAATAATTTTTTTAGGCACTAATACTATTCTATTATTAAATCGAAATTCCTTTGTAGAATTGCTTCTCTTTTAAAATTTTCAGAACAAAATTTAATAATTCCAAGAGTCAGGGATTGCATTCGAAAATAAAAGACTTAATCAGATAAAAAACACCTAATATTAGGTGTTTTCACTCCGTTTCACATGCATAATTATCATGATCACGATCCATTTGTGCTTGGTAAGCTTTATTCCCTTTTGGTACTCCATTTGGATAGACTTTTCTTAAGTCTGCGCAGTTTTTAAAATACTGTTTATTATTGTTAGACGAATTATTCGTTTTTGTTTGATTGGTTTTATTTTTGCTCTATAACACAACATTTTAACAATAAAAACCAATTATGTATCGAAATATAGGGGGATTTTTCAATTTTAATGGACTTTGCTTTGCTATACTTTTTTAGGAATATAATGATCTCCATAAATAAAACGTTACGTAAGCTTCCCAGCCCTTCCATTTTGTAGCTATTTTCTTAATTTCTTCAATTGATGGTTTTTTCTCTAATGATAGTTGATTTTTTAATGCATTATGTATTCCTACATCAGCAATTGGAAACGCAGATTTCTCTTGTAAACATTTCATCAAGACGTAATCAGCCGTCCAGTTCCCAACTCCTCGAATTTCCAATAGTTTATTTAACTTTTTCTCGTATGATTCTAAACGACTTAGAGATTCTTTTGAAATGAGTCCATCTGTCATTAATTTTGCAATCCCAATCACGTATTCAGCTTTTCGTGTAGTAAATTTCATACTAGTTAAATCGGAAACCTCAAGTTTGGATATTACATCTGGAGTTGGAAATAGCCAAAATATTTCATCCTTCCATCTAAAGCTTTCTCCATATTTTTCAACAAAGCTTCTTTTTAAAGAAAATGCAAATGACAGATTGATTTGTTGACCCATAATTGCCCATGTAAATGCTTCAAACAAATCCGGAATTCCAATTACGCGAAGTCCAAAATGCTGTTCAATTAGCAATTGTAGCATTTGATGATCTTTACTTAATTGATAGAACTCGGTTAGGTCTCTACCTAAATCAAATAAATCCCATATAAATGCTGCTGCAGCTACTTTTATTTCTTCACTTGGATTTTGGTCTGGAAATTCAATTAATAATTCGTTCTGATCACTACTTACTTTTATTAAAATTAATCTATTTTCTATTTTAATAAGTTTTAAAAAATATTCCTCTTTAACTTGATGAAGTACCTCATTTTTAGATCGTGCTAGGAATACTAAGCATTCTTTAAAACTAAAATCTTTTGGTGTTAAGATGGATATGGAATTCTTATTTTTATCTAATACTAGTGATGCATTGAATTCTTTATACATATTAATCACCTCTTTCCACATTCATAAATTAACAGTTTCCTTATCTTGCTGTACGGACTTTCCCCTCTGTGATAGATAGCTATGTAAGATCATGCCGATCATGATAATAATCATTCCAATCCAAGAAATAATTGATGGAGATGCCGAGGATAAGAAAACCATTTCACCAATTACTGTGAATAATACTTCCATGGATTGGGTTGCTTCTACTGCGCCTAATTTTTGCATATTTCCCCTTACTAAATCAGTAGCTTGAAAAAATAATACAGTAGCAATTACACCTGATGAGATCGCTACAATTAATGATTGTGATACTTGGTTTTGACTTGGTAGTCCATCAGTATATAAACCATAGATTGATAGAATAATCCAAAACGGTAAACTGGCTAAGGTCATTCCTAAAACACGTTGATATACATCTAGCTTTCCATCACATAATTCCATCATTTTTCGATTGCCAAGTGGATATGCAAAGGAGGCAATAATAACTGGTAAAATACCTGTTAAAACTGTTGAAATAGCTATTTTTGTAGCTAACTCAATCTGCATTAATAAAATACCAAATATAATTAATAAAGACATGCCTAATCCTTTAAAAGGAATTTTCCCACGTACCTTCCGAATTCCATTTGATGTTTGAATTGAAATGAAGAAAAATGGTGCTAAAAGTGACCCAGATAAAATTGTGATCTGCCATGAACTTGCTATTAGCCATCCTGGAGAATAAACTGCAGCAAGGCAAATAGGGGCATAAAATAAACCGAATCCAATTGTTGACCATAAAATCCAACTTTTTAATTTGCCTTTCATTTCTTTCAATAGATCATACAAATTTCTTCTAGAGATTACGATGATTAATAAAAAAGGTACCATAAAAAAGTATCTTAAGGATGCGCTCCAAATCCAACTTCCACCAGATAGTTCCATCGAGCGGTTTAAAATAAATGTGATCGAAAAGAAAAATGCCGCTAATATTCCTAATAATATCGGGCGCATATTACCACCTCTATAACAATTTCAATTATCTTTTACGAAAAAAGATTTTCGGTTGAAACTTCCTTTAATTTTTTCCGCAAAAATTCAGGGTATAATTCAATTTCCTCAAGATTCTCTATACTTAATAGTTAAAAATTAATTACCTGTCCTTATATGTTATTAATTATTAGAGGCTTTTTCAACTAAATGAACCCCTCCAACCCACCAGTCTATTCCATTTAAATTCAGTCGATTTGCTTTTCCAGTTAGTACGTCTAATCCCCATTTAGTTAATTCAATTTTTGCTTTTGGGTTATGTTGCTTATAACGTGGTAATTCACTGTTACTACTTATTAATGGGTAATCACCTTTCATTAATTCATTTAGAATTGCTGCGAAATATAAATCGCTTAATCCATCATTTGTTTTTTGTCTTACGAGTTTATTAAATAGTTCTGCAAAGGAGTTAATTCCTTCATTGATCATTGATAATGCTAAAAATTCTACTTCATTTAATCCATTCTGTATAGAAGGAAAATATGATTTGTGACTTAATAAAGCTTGTTTTAGAAACGGAAGCGCATGACATTTTAGAATAAAATCATCAAGTTCATCTAGATTATTTGAACAATAAGCTTTCCATCCAGCACATGCTTCTTCTATTTGTTCGTCTGAAACTTCTTGTTTAGTTGGGAGTAATCCAATTAATTGTTCTGAAGATAATTGACCTAATCCGTGAAATGGTTCAATTCCTTCATATTCATTTATCGTAACCATCGAAATTTTTTGAAATCCAAGTGCCGATAATTCCGATATTAAATAAAGTATTGTCACCTGATCGTATCGGTCATGTTCGAACCATAGAACAACTTCCTCAGAACGAGATAGTTCATTTAATAATCGATATTGGCTTCGGCAATTTTCAATAAAAAAACTCGAAGGAATTTGTAGCTTTTGTTCAAAAAATTCTGCTCTTCTTTTATATGTTTCTTCTAAATTCCAATCTCGACTCAGTGGCCCAAAATCATACATTTCTCGCCATACAACAATCTTATCATTTAAAGATTTTATTTTTCCTCCAACCACATCACCATTTACAATATGATTCATCTATTCCTCTACTTTCTCCATTGGTTTAATTAAAAAGAAAATACAGTTCTTAATTCTTCTTACCGATCGTAGATTCCTCTTACATAATATTATTATTTTTTTTCAAAATAAAACCACCTATTTAAAT
>NZ_NTZO01000169.1 GCF_002559405.1 Bacillus sp. AFS001701
TAAAATAATATTATTTTTCCAATTAATACTTTAAACTATCTCTTCAATTCTTCTACAAATGGATCTTAGAAAGGTAATATGAATGACATGTGAACATCCCATTGCAATAAATTTAAAATAATCAAAAAAATAAAAAAAACTGACCCTTAACTTATAAAATATAGAGTCCATTCTATTAAGTTATCGTCAACAATTATTAAGTATTAAAAGAACTATATCGTTTTAAAAGCCTGTTTATAACTCTCAATCCCACCATAAACTATTAAACCTATATTACCGCAATTTAAGCATTTAAACGGGATCAACCCAAGAAACAGCCATTTGACGTTGTTTGCTGATTTCCAACGGATTATTGGTACAAGATTAAAATTTATTAGGTTGTTGGTATAGGTCAACTTTATATAAAACTCATAGACAAAATGCTATGAGTTATGATTAGCGTAGTTCTGTGTAAAAGCGACAGCGATCGCCACGTACAATGGAGATACAAAATTCAACAGGCTCACCATTGGCATTGTAGGCAGTTCGTTCAAGCAGAAGTGCGGGACGACCTTCTTCCGATTGCAAATATTCACTTTCGTCGGCACGGATGAGAACTGGTTCAAACGCTTCTTTTGCTCTTGTTACAATGGTATTGAACTGTTGTGAAAATAAATCATATAAAGAAATTTCGCCTACCTTTTTTAACTGCTCTATATCTGTAACAACATGTTTCGGAATAAAAGATGATTCCAAAATAAACGGCTCATCTTCAGCACAGCGAAGCCGTTTCATTTCAATGACATTCATATTTTCACTCAACTGCAGCGCTTCTTTGATTTTGACAGTCGGTTTGACTTCTTCTATTTTCAGAATAATATCCTTTGGATTCAGTCCCTTTTCTTTCAATACTTTGCTAAAGCTATAGAATCCCATCAATGACTGCTGTAATTTTGGTTTTGCCACATATGTACCCTTACCTTGAATTCGGTAAAGGATCCCTTCTTGAACTAGCTCCTCAATTGCCTTTTTAGCGGTGTTCCGGCTCACACTGAATTGAACCATCAATTGATTTTCCGATGGGATTTTATCACCAGGGGTCCAATTTCCATTTTCAATCGAATCCTTTAGCCTTTCCATCAATTGGTGATAAAGTGGGATTAAACTTTCATGCTGCAATGGTTTCATTTTATTAAACATGCCTCCAAACCCTACTTAGATTCTATTAATATCATAAATTATATCACTGACACTTGTCGAGTCAACCTAACAACCAGGTTCTATAACGGTATAGTTTCTTCCAAACTATTATAATGATGTTTTATCTAAACGACTTAAAAATAAATCAAAAAATAAGGAAGCTCGAGATTCTTCTCTAAACTTCCTTATCTTTCTTCCTTCCCCCGAGATTTTTACAAACCACGGGTATACTGTCTCTTTCAAGACAATTAAAATGACTGTAATAAAGAAGACGAGTTTTTTTTCCATATTACCAATTATAACATCGAGTTGTTGATACAAATTTATACAAAAGAATAACTCATAGAAACTAAATTATGAGAATAATAGTTAGATTGTTTAATTCTATTATTCGCCTTTAACAACAAGGACACTGTTCCTATCGGCGACGGTGTGTCAGGTGTATTGCCAACCTTTATTAACCCGCAATGAAACCATCGAGTCAACCATGACAATAGGTAAGGCCAGATAAGCAACTGGTACAGATTAAGACTCCCTGTCGAAACTAAAGATGTTCACATCATAATTGATTTCCCCATCAACCTCGATGTCACATATATAGCTGGCAATGTAGTCCTGTTGCATTTCCTATAACATATCTAAATATTTACTATTATTTCTCTACATAAGCAGGGTTCTTTGTAAAAACTTTTACCTCTGCAACAGATAACATAAGTGGCCCACTATGCGATTCATTAAAGATAATCGATAACTTTGTAAATTTGGTTCCAATCGGTATATCAGCCACTGCTATATCGAAAGTTACTGATTTGTCGTCAAATTGAACACTTTTTCCACCTAGATCATACTCTTTTCCAGAATCAGAATATATTTTGGCACTTAGTGTTTTAATTTTGCCATTCGTATATTGCGGGCGATTGTAAACAATAAATTTAGTCAACTCTTGTGGTTTAATAAAATTAAAATCAACGGGTAACGGTAGTGAAATTCCTTCATTTCCAGTGAGACTCCATTTCAATTCCGCCAATGAATTTTCACTTATCTCACCGTCAATCAAATTGGCAAAAGCTGCTGCACCGCCCTGCATCTTTTCCCCATCACCAGTAACTGTCATATCTTTATCCGATAATTGCAGTTCCTTAGGCTCTTGTGGTTGTTCAACCCCTCCTGGTTCCTGTCCCGGAGTTAAAACCTCTCCTATTTTATCAATAGTGTCAAAGGCTGTATTAATTAGTAAGGATCTGGTAATTGGAATATCGAATTGAAGATCTTTCTTAGCCTTTAACTTAAGCGTGGCTAATGTCTTCGTACCATCTAATGTATTTTGTGTTCCCTTGTTAGAAAACGCAGCCATAATTCGTTGTTCAGAATTTCCAATACCCGCAAGAGCGGAGTAATTTAACATATTGGCTATGTCATTGGAAGGCGTAACAATATTTTCACCGCAAGTCCCGTCAGGTTTACATTCTTTTACTAATTCATATTTGTTCGGATCCAGACCTAGTTCCAGGTTAAACGCATTGATATCCTTTAATCCTGCTCCTATTATTTCTACTGAAAATTCCTCTCCTTTTTGTAACTGCTGCTTACTTGGTCTAATGTCCAATAGTCCGGCAACCGGCCTTCCTGTTGCTTGAAGAGGTTTTTCACCTAATTTAGATGCTACATACATTAAATCGTAGGCATCAATTACACCATTAAAATTAAGATCAACCCTTGATACCTGTCCCCAAGCTGTATCCCTTTGGTCAACACCCATATAGCTTGCAAAGAAGAGTAGGTCATCTTCATCAATGGCTCCATTCGGTATATTCTCACCTACAACGGTTCCTCCTGTTTTATCCTTTTTGTATGGCCTGAATTCCTGTGCACTTCCAAAGCCGCCTACAGAGTTTAAAATGGTTAACTTAATATACCTTGCAGTAATATTTCCCTTAAAATCTATGACTTTTGTTTCATTATTCCTTTCAAATGTTCCATCAGTGATAATATTTTTATAAGTTTTTCCATCTAGACTTACGTCTAAATTGTATTTTAATATTGTCCCATTCCCTGCATCAGGTCTTGGAACATACTCGAGCTTATCTAGTTCATATGCTAGCTTCATATCAATCTCAAAGGTATGTGGCAGTTTATTGCCAGCATCTCCCCATTGAGTATGCCACAATGAATCATCCTTGCCATCGACTGCTAAAGATGCTTCTTGTCCAGGCTGTTCACTATCTGCTTTTGCCGTCATATTCTTAGGGACATTTCTGTATCGGTCAAGCTTCGTTCTTATTTTGATTTCATCACTCCAGCCAGAAGAGCCTTTTGTATTCGTTGCTCTTATTCGATAAGAATATTCTGAATCAGATGTTAAACCTGTATGGAGATAGAATGGTGTTTGCTGATTATCACTTGACTTAAACACATTTGTATGAATAATACCATCGATCATTAAATCATAAGTTGTATTCGAACCATCAACCTTTTCCCAATTTAATTTGATTTCTCGATCTGTAATGTTGGCGTCACCAGCATGAAGCCCCGATGGAATCGTTGGTACTTCTTTATCTACTACAACCTTCTTTTGAGTATTATTGAAGCCATCTACTGTAAAAGTTATTTTATTTTTTGTGATGTCTGTTTTCCCTACTTTAATATAAAGCTTTGGTGATGTAATAATATCAGTCTTTTCAAATGGTGAGCCTTTTGTAGAATATTTGTTCAAGTTTGGCTGTTCATTATAGAAGTACACGTTTTCTGAGTTTTTATATTCCTCTTCATTCGTAACTTTCCTTAAATTAATATCTTTATTTCCAACCTTAACCGTTATATCTCTCGGGATTACACGTGTGTTGACAATCACTTCTGTGCCCCTGTTTGTAACCATCCCTTTATAGCCCTTTCCTTTTGCGGTATCAACGGTTATAACAGCTCTTTCCTTAATTACCTTTGAAGTAACCTTCGTTCTTGTATTTTTCTTTTCCTTATAATCAACAGTTTTCCCATCGTCTTCGTATAGAGTAAACTCTGATTTTCCCGATGGATATACATCAAATATTCTATTTTCAGAACCATTTAATTCATTAATAGAATTATTTTCTGGTGCCATTGGAATAATTGCCCCAGCTTTAACAAATACAGGGGTCTTCCATAATGGAGCACTAATGTTATGAAGAACTGAACCTCCCTTGTATTGCTCACCTGTAAAATAATCGATCCAAATTTGATTTTTATCTGGAAGATAAATATCGTTCCTTACTTCAGCTGCATTAGAGTTTCCATCATATAATGGTGCAACTAATAGATTCGGCCCCCACATATATTGATATTGTGTTTGCGTACCATACGTGTAAGGATCATTTGGATATTCTAACATCATTCCTCTAATCATTGGTATGGATTTTGATGTAGCTTCCTCAGCAATCGTGTAGATATAAGGTAGCATCTGGGATTTTAGATTTAAATACATCCGATTAATAGACGCATATGGTTCACCATAATTCCATGGATTTTTAGATTTACTGTAATCATTGCCTCCAGATGCCCAGCCATCCATGTCGATTTGGATAGGAGTGAATGCTTTCCATTGGAAATCACGTGTCTGTACTTTTGCATCTCCACCAAATATACCATCCATATCTGAGCCGACGTTTGGATTTCCTGATAAGCCTGCTCCAATGTAAGTAGGGATATGCATTCTTATGTACTCCCAATTACCGCCATATTGGTCGCCTGACCATAATCCAGCATAACGTTGAGTACCAGCCCACCCATCTAGCGAAATAACAAATGGACGTGCACCACCTGAATTATCTTCTTTTTGAATTCCTTCCGCTGCTAGGCGTGTGGCATTTAAAGCCATGGAATATCCTTGTCCAACCCATGCAACATCCGTCTTTATTGCTCTTACACCTGCTTTAACTTCCCCGTCAAGGTCTCTTCGTAAAGGACTATCAACAGGTAGATTAGGATCTGGGTAGAGATTGCTTTGTGTCCATAAGCCCACCTCTACTTTTTGATTATTTGCTTTATCAACGAACTGCTTCAAATTACCAAGTCCGCCATAACCACATCCATAGCCATCATTTGGTAAAAACCATCCTAACGGCATATCGTGATCTGCATATTGATCTATTGTATTTAATCCATTAGTAAGGAGTGTTCGTTGGTCCTTATGACCATTATGAGTTCCATTAAAACAATCTGCATGCCCTAAATAGAAACCGTATTTTGGCATAAGTGCCGGTTTCCCAGTTAATTCTGAATAATCATTAATGATTTTTGGAATGGAATCATCTACAAAATAATAAGCGTCAAATCTGTCTTCACTGTGAGTTAAAGTAGCAGTTTTTGTAAAATCATAAACGCCTGGCTTAAAAGTATTTCGCATGACTCCGTAGCCTTCGGTGCTTATATAGAAAGGGACTGGGCTTGATGCAGCTCCTGCATCCCAACCTCCCCCGATTGAAATGTTTATGGAATTATTCTTATGGGCATAAAATCCATTCTGTTGACCTCCTCCATAAAAATATTCGTTTTCTTTTGTATCAAGGGTTTGAACTGTACTTCCGTTAGAATGTTTTAGCGGTTCACTTTCACTCCAAAGATTCTTTGATCTCTTTTTATCGTAAAGGCTCATCTTTGAAGTCGTTTTATCTACTCTTAACTCTAAAGCATCAGTGGATATTTTATAGACATTTTTATCACGATCATCAACCTTAATGTCAATTTCACCATATTGTTTATTGTAACCGCTAACACTTTTGTCAATAATTTTTGTCACATGCTCAGGCTCATTAGGAGTTGGATATTCTTCAAAAATGCCCTTTGGGTCCAAATGCAGTCGAAAAACATTATTTTTTAGGAAGTTAATTTTTATTTTTTCTCCTGTTTCTAAATCCAAGTACACATTATTTCTTTCTTTCGTAATCTTTGTTACTTTTCCTATAGTCTTATAGTTTTGATTGTTAGAAACATTATTAATTTTGTTCTCCTTTTCAATTCCAACAGCAGATGCTGTTGGAAGCATAGAAAGCAACATACCCACTGATAAACACAAGCTTACCAGATTTTTCAACCTTGCTTGACGTCTTAGCATATTCTACCTCCGATTTTAGTGGACTTATGAAAATTAAATTCCGATTGTCTTTAATTCTTCTGATGGATCATTAGCTTATACAATTCTTAGTAGATCCAACTGGAAGAATAGAAAGACGGCTCCATAAAACTCAAAAACTTGCAATTAGTCCTATTGACGGATATCTTTTTTATCTTCACCACCTTTCTATATTTTTTTATATATATTTATATCTAAATATATAAGCGTAGGTAAGGCCTTCATAGAGTATTAATTTGTGGTTTTCGTATAATGAGAAATGGAATTTGAGAAATAAAAGATTATGTAAAATCTATATTGAAAGGGGGAATTTAAGATTGAGAAATATCTGCTGTGTGAATGTTAGATGGATGTGTTGTCACGATTAATCAATTTAGCTCTTCGTTGTCTTTTTTTATTTGTAATGCCCTTGTTGCCTACTGAGATGCACCTCTGTTTTATTTGTAATATAAGATGCATTCAATCCTCCCTTCCAACCCTAATAGATGGAATTTTCTTACAATTTAATTATAAAATAGATTGGGTTGATGGGTCAACCCAATAATGTAAATATCCTGATGGAGGTAACGTCAGGATTATTCGAATTTACATCGATAAGACAAAAACTCTAGTATCAATAGAGTAATTACAGTATCTTATTTTAAAACTTTAAGATTTTACGACTTTAATGTAAATTCAAAAATCATTATGGTAAACATAATATTATTTTATCATTGCGATTTTCTTACCTTATCTATTCTCAAGTAATAGAGTTTAATTTGCTCATAATCCCCCCTTATGATTAGTAAATCGGTTATCAGAGACGCATGGGTGGTAGGAATCACGTTTATTTTAAGAGTGTTTATGATCACGCTTGTTATTGATGGTTTATGTATACTTATCCGATCAAGCATTAATAGAGAAGCTTGAAGCTTGAATCAGCATTAGGTCGTTGGATTGGATCCATCTTTGCTGGCTAGATCCTTTTATGGCTTTTAAATGTGATATCGATTGACACATTCGAGATGACGCTCTTTATCAACTCGCTCCTTTTCCCTGGCACCCCGAAATACGATTTTTTGTTACAATTTAACAGTGCAGGACTCACCGATTTTATAAATAAACAAAAAAGTAAAAGGAGGCTCATCATGTCAGTACTTTATAAATAATTCAGGCATTACATTAATACAAGGTTAAGATATTCTAAATCCTATAATCATTAGGAGAAAATCTATTTAAATTATATTATGTATTTCTTTTTGATTATTAGAAAAAGCTTGCTGATATACTATTAAATTACAACGTCTAAATTTTCTTTAATTTTTAATAGAATCCTGATTTAGTTCATCGAAATATTCTTTATACCTTCTATGAACAGTAGCCCTACTTACTTCATAACCTAAACCTCGTAATGTAGCTGCAATTTCATGAAAAGTAAGTTTCTTGTTTCTAAGATTTATTATTTCTTCCACAGGCAATTCTTTTTTTTCCCTACCTCCTAAATGATTATTTGATATATTCTTGTGAGGTTGAAAACCATTCTCGACTGCTCTACGCATCCCCCTGCTTATTTTATAATTAGCAATTCTTCGTTGAAACTCTTCTACTGTACTTAATATTTCCAAGACCATTAAATCCGCATCCGATAAAGATATCTCCCCATGATCTTGTATTGTAAAAACTTTTATTGCCATTTTGCGTAATTCATGAATAAGTGCAATTTTCGAATGTCCCCTTCCTAATCGGGTATCGTCTTGTAAAAGTAAGATTTCAGCCTGCTTATCCTTAAATATTGCTAAAGCTTCAATAATTCCTTCCCGTTCTATATCAAAGCCACTATGTCTTTCTTCAATTATTTTAATCACTTCAAGTTTATTAATATTTGCTAATTTTTCTAGTTCTTCCCTTTGTCTTTTTAATGAAGTATCTTGTGTATTTTTTTCTGTACTAACTCGGCAATATATAACTGCTTTCATTTTTTCTCCTCCTCTTAATCTACGAATCTGACTTCATCAAATTGTGATAGTAATTTAATAAGGCTATAGGTTTACAAAAAAAAATAGGGCATGTTTTAAAATTTTAAAATATAAATTGTATAAAATTATAAACAACACCACTAAATCAAAATGATTCTTATTGTATTTAGTAGATTTTTTACAGATATTTAAGTCTCTTTCTCCTTCATAACCACTGTCCTGTTCGCCTATTGTTTCTAGAATACACATTCCCATCCGCTCATCTAATTCGGTTAGTTCATTTATTTATCTATGTAATGATTTTTCTTGCGAATCCTTTGCTGTACTTACTCTTGCGTAAATTATTGCATTCATTAACTCTTCCCTCCATACGAACACGAAAACTACTTTAATAAAAAATAGAACTAACGTTTGTATATCATATCCTATCATGATATAATGAAAAAAATAAAGAGGAACGTATTATCTACTTTATAGGCAAGGGGGAAATTCGAATGAACAAACTATCGAAAAGGCAAGCAGAAATTTTAGCTTATATTAAAGACGAAGTAAAAATTAAAGGTTATCCACCTTCAGTTCGAGAGATTGCTGAGGCTGTTGGTTTAGCTTCAAGCTCTACAGTACATGGTCATTTAGAGAGACTAGAACAAAAAGGCTATATTCGAAGAGACCCTACGAAACCGCGTGCAATCGAGATTCTTGGCGATACAGCAACGGTTGTAAATGAAGTACAAGCATCATACAGTGAAATCTATAACGATATTATTAACATTCCGGTAATCGGTAAAGTAACCGCAGGTATTCCAATTACTGCAGTCGAAAACGTAGAAGAATATTTCCCTTTACCGACATCTGTCGCTCCATCTAACGAACAAGTTTTTATGCTTCGAGTAGAAGGAGATAGTATGATCAATGCTGGTATTTTAAATGGCGATCTTGTAATCGTTAAAAAACAATTCACTGCTGAAAATGGCGAAATTGTTGTTGCCATGACCGAAGATAGTGAAGCTACTGTAAAACGCTTTTATAAAGAAAGCGACCATTTTAGACTTCAACCTGAAAATGATGCCCTGTTTCCTATTTTATTAAAACAAGTATCAATTTTAGGGAAAGTAATAGGAGTTTATCGTACATATCATTAAAACTTTTGAGAGCAATGACATCTTTATGTGATTGCTTTTTGTTTTTAACAAGCACAGTCATAACAAAATAAACCAAACTGACTTATTATTAAGGGAGTTTTTCTAGTGAGTAAAAAATGTTACCAAAAAAAGGCATTGTTAAAGAAGGATACTTTGATTACAAAGTCTTCCCTCTTGAAGGTGTTTGGGATTTAGATGAAGAAGGTCGAAAACTAGACTATTTAAATAAAAATCATCTTCTATATAAATTAATGATAAGACAACCCGACTTTGTTTCAGAAGATTTAACATACATCATTTTAGATCAACTTAAACAAAAAAAGAAAAATCCACTGCTAGCAAACGTAAAACTCGAATCGATTACTGAAGGCTTATGTGTTCAAACCATGCACATCGGAAGCTATGATGACGAGCCAAGAACTTTTAAACGAATGGAAGAATTCTGTATGGAGAATAATCTACAAAGAGTTCAAAATACACATAAAGAGATCTATATTTCTGATGCGAGAAAAACTCAAGCTGAAAAACTGAAAACTGTTTTAAGATTTCAAGTGGAAGAACTATAACAAATTAAAAGAGCTTGGAAGTTCCAAGCTCTAGACTTACTATTAGTTAACTGGAACAGCTCACTTTTAAATAAATCACTTTATCATTCACTATAACTCTCAAAATTCTTCTCTAAATCATCTCTAAACGCAATTGCTAAATAATTATCGATTATATTTCTAGTAATAGGTGATTGAAATACTTGACTCTTATATGCCCCACCATCATATTCAATTATATCAATCTTATTTTCAACCTGTTCATTTTGCACTTCATCGAAATATTTAATACTAACTACTACCCCAGCGTCATCAATTGTAATTAATAACTCTCTTTGATTTAATAAGACCTCAATAACACCATCTTTATCAATCATAATATCAAACTCACCATTCGAAACTTCAATTTCCTTTTTTAAAGACTCCTTTAAATCAACAAAATATGATTCGAATTTTTCACACATCTTACTGTATGCCATATTTTCTGTAACAGTTTCTTTATATATTGCTTTCGTTTTTAAGATGAATTCCCTTTTAAAATCCATATTTCCACTCCTTGTAGTGATATAATTGGAGCATTTATATATTATTACTATTCATCATGTACTGAAAAATAGAATAACAGGAAGAATGTATTTAAAATTTTTTTATACCGATTAGCCTAAAGTAACAAATCGATCAATCCATCAGGACTTTTTACACACTTTTTCGTAATTATTGAGAATAATAGTAAACTTTTTCGATAGGATTATTTCGAACTAAGATTGAGAAACTGTTGAGAGTAAATTTATATTGTATAGAAGATGGCTATTTGGAAGTGACTAATGATAATTGGGGTAATAAAAATATTTTTATTCTTCTTCAAAAAATAAATGAC